>CAKQKT010000008.1 GCA_934249275.1 uncultured Sutterella sp.
TATAAGATGAAAAGCTAAAACACTCGCAAACCCGCGCGTGGCGCGGGTTTGCGAACTTTTAACCTCTAAACTCGGGTGCGACATGAAAAAGGCGTCCGCTCCGTGAAAGAACGAACGCCCTGATGGTTCGGCCGAATGACGGCGCCCGCAGGCATCCGTCAATCGCTCACAGCATCATTTACCAGCCGCGGACATGGTCGAGCGCAGCCTTGACGCGGCCCTCGCCGTCGACGAGAAGAAGCTTCGCATAGGGCGCAGCCGTCGGACAGGCGTGGTTGGGCATGATGCGAAGGCGCGTGCCGACGGGGAAGTCCTCGGGCTTGAGCCGGTCGCCCGCAGCGGCCTCAATGATGCCGTGCTCCTGATTGGCGCCGGTCATGCGGATGTCGCAACCTCGCAGGGGGCTGCCGTCAATGCCGCAGACGAGGCCGTAGCCGAAGTCGCAGTGCTGTCGGGCGGTGCCGCGGTCGCGGGACATGGCCATCCAGCCGGCGTCGACGATCACCTGCCCTTTTTCGGGCTGATGGCCGATGACGGTGCAGAGCACCGTGCCGGCGATGCGGTCCATCGGAACGACGCCGAGATTCATCATGAAGAGGTCGCCGAGCGAATAGACGCCGGCGCGGATTTCGGTTACGCCGGTTTCATCTTCGGCATAGGTCATCGTGGGCGTGGAGCCGACCGAAACGATGCGGACCTCAAAGCCGGCCTCGCGCAGGCGGGCGGCGGCTCGAACGATGCCGTCGCGCTCGTTTCTTGCAGCACGGCGGATGACCGCAAGGTTTTCAACGTCGTAGCTGGCGCCCGCATGGGTGAGAACGCCGGCAAGCTCCGCGCCGTTCTTGAGCGCGCGGGCAATATCAATGAGCAGATCGCTCTCGGGGCTCACGCCGGAACGGTGTCCGTCGCAGTCGATTTCGACGAGAACGGGGATCGTGCAGACATGTTCGGCGCAGAAGGCGCTCACGGCCTCGGCGGCGGCAACGTTGTCGAGAATGATCTTCAGATCGCACCCGGTCGCGCGGATGGCGGCAACGTCGGCAAGCTTCTGCGGCGCGATGCCAACGGCATAGATCAGGTCCTTCACGCCGTTTTCGGCGAAGTAGCGGGCTTCGGCGAGCGTGGACACGGTGCCGGGGCCTTCGGGCGAAAGCATCTGGCGGCGCGCGATGTCGATCGACTTGTGGGTCTTGAGATGCGGGCGCAGCGTCACGCCGAGCGAGGCAGCCTTGGCCTTGGCAAAGTCGATGTTGGTCTGAAGCTTGGCGTCGTCAATCACGAAGGCGGGGGTTGCGACTTCAGGATCGGACAGCATGCGGCCGACGGGGTCGGCAACGGGAATGAAGCTGGTCATTCGTTTCTCTCCTCTGTACAAAGTCCGGGGATGTGGTCGGCATCCGGCCGAACCCTTCAAATGCACGCCAGCCCGGCGACCGCGCGAAAGCGGTCGACGGGCTCTTGACTTGTGCGATTTTATCGGAGCGTCAGAGAATTTCAAACACTCCGACAAAGTCCAGGCTTAGTTCGGCACGAACGCGGCAACGGCCTTCTGTTCGCCCTGAAGTTCGGCAACGTTCTTGGCGATGCGGGCCTTCGTGTCTTCGGTGAGTTCGAGACCCTTGACGATTTCGTAGCTGCCGTCTTCCTTCACGATGCAGGGGAAGCCGAAGACCATGCCTTCGGGAACGCCGTAGGAGCCGTCAGACGGAACGCCCATCGTGACCCAGCGGCCGTTGGAGCCGCAGAACCAGTCATGGATGTGGTCGATGGCGGCGTTGCCGGCGGAGGCGGCGGAGCTGGCGCCGCGGGCGGCGATGATGGCGGAGCCGCGCTTGGCGACGGTCGGCATGAAGTCGTTCTTCACCCATTCGTCATCGACGAGGGACGGAGCGCTCTTGCCGTTGACGGAGGCGAACGTGATGTCCGGCACCATGGACGGGGAGTGGTTGCCCCAGACGGCGATGTGTTCGATCGTGGAGACCGGTTCGCCCGTCTTTTCGGCGAGCTGGGACATGGCGCGGTTCTGGTCGAGGCGGAGCATGGCGGAGAAGCACTTCGGATCAAGATCCGGAGCATTCTTCATGGCGATCCAGGCATTGGTATTGCACGGATTGCCGACCACGAGCACCTTGACGTTGCGGCTGGCGGACGCATTGAGAGCCTGGCCCTGCTGGCGGAAGATGGCGGCGTTGGCTTCGAGAAGGTCGGCGCGCTCCATGCCGGGGCCGCGCGGACGAGCGCCGATGAGAAGCGCCACTTCGCAGTCGCGGAAGGCTTCAACCGGGTCCTGAACGGCGCGCATGCCGGCCAGAAGCGGGAAGGCGCAGTCGGAAAGCTCCATCATCACGCCCTTGAGAGCGGCGGCCGAAGCCGGATTTGCGCGTTCGAGAAGCGTAAGGAACACGGGCTGGTCCGGACCGAACATGGCGCCGGAAGCAATGCGGAAAAGCGTGGCATAGCCGATCTGGCCGGCGGGGCCGGTCACCGTCACGCGAACGGGTGCTTTCATGATTTGTTCTCCTTGATCCTGAAACACTCAGGATGAAAATGCAATTGGAAGTTCTTCCAAGAAGTTTGTTTATTATGCACGGCATTGAAGCCGTGCGGTCCTTTAGACGGCCGCGAGTTCGACGGCCGACTCTAGAGTTCTGAAATCGGGCTTTTCGTCGCTGTGCTCGCCGGCAGCATATTCGCAATGCAGCAGCTCATGCGCGAGCGGGCTTCCGGGTTCGCCCAGGAAATCCTTGTAAAGGCGAACGACGTCCTCATTTTCGTGCGACATGCGAAGCTTCATCGATGCATCGGTACCGTAGACGGCGGCCTGACGGCCTTCGAGCGTCCTCGACCAGCCTTCGCCTCGCAGCGTTCCGCCGCCGCCCACGCAGCCGCCCGGACACGCCATCACCTCGACGAAGTGGTAGGGCGAACGGCCTTCACGAACCATCGCGATGACTTCGTCGGCGGCGCGCATGCCGTGCACGACCGCGATTCTGAGCCTGCCGAATTCCTTCGTCTCGACCTCGGCCTCCTTGAAGGAAGCAAGGCCGCGAACAGGCTCGAACGCGATGTGGCCGAGATCAGGACCGCCCGTGAAAGCGGACACCGTGCGAAGCGCTGCCTCCATCACGCCGCCCGTCGTGGCAAAGAGCTGTGCGGCGCCCGAGCCTTCGCTCATGAAGGGCGAATCGAATTCGGCGGGTTCAAGCGACTTCAGGTCGATGCCGCGGCGCTCGAGCATCGCGGCGAATTCCTGAACGGTCAGAACAAGATCCACGTCCCGGCCGCCGTTGTGCTTCAAAAGGTCTCGCGCAGCCTCGTCCTTCTTCGCCGTGCAGGGCATGATCGAAATCGAGCGGATGCGTTCGGCCGGAATGCCGAGCGTCTTCGGGAGATAGGTCTTGGCGAGCGCGCCGAAGATCGCCTGCGGGCTCCTCGTCGAGGAGATGTGCGGGATCATGTCGGGACGATTCTTTTCAATATGGTTGATCCAGCCCGGGCAGCAGGACGTGAACATCGTGTCCGGATGTTCGGCGAGCGTGCCCTCGGCCTTCTGGCGGCGCAGGCGCTCGAGAAGCTCCGTGCCCTCCTCCATGATCGTCACGTCGGCGGACCAGCGGGTGTCCATCACATAGTCGGCGCCGAGCATCTTCAGGGCGGCGATGATCTGGCCCTGCAGATTTTCAACGGAATGAGCGCCGACGCTCTCGCCGATCGTCACGCGAACGGCAGGCGCAAACTGAACGACGGTCTTCACTTCGGGATCGTCGAACCAGTCGAGCGCACGGTCGGTCTGATCCTTGACGGCGAGGGCGCCCGTGGGACAGACAAGCGCGCATTGGCCGCACTGGATGCAGGTTTCCGAGTCTCCCCATCGGCCGCCGAAGCTCACCGCGGCGTTCGTGCCGGCATGATCGAGCTTGATGACGCCGATGCCCTGAATCTGGCGGCAGGCCTCGATGCAGCGATAGCAGCGGATGCACTTGTCGGCCGTAAAGACGAGTCCGTGGGCCGAAGCATCGGTCTCGGGACGGCGCGTGGCAAGGCGGCCCGTCAGACGCGTGACGTCAAGCCCGACGACGCGGGCGATCCTCTGCATCTCGCAGGCGCCGTGGCGGGCGCAGCCCGAGCACGTTTCGCAGTGGTCCGCAAAGAGAAGCTCGGCCTGGAGCTTCTGCATGGCGCGAACCTTCGGCGTGCAGGTGTCGACGACGTCGCCTTCGAGAAGGCGCGTTTCGCACGCCGTCTCGATGCAGCGCGAGCCGTCGGCGTGCGTGACGTCGACAAGGCACATGCGGCAGGTGCCCGGACGGTGATTGAGCGCTGCGAATTCGCACAGCGTCGGGATGAAGACGCCCGCGCGGCGAGCGGCTTCGAGAATGGTTTCGCCCTCGGTGAACTCGACGGGCTTCTTATTGATCGTGGCCTGCATTCTGGGGGTCTCCTTGACGCGGTCAGAGTTCGTCCATGGCGCTCTTGCCGGGGATCGGACAGAGCGTCTTCACGCCGAAGAGGCGGTAGCAGCGAAGGCAGCGCTTCGCCTCCTCGCGGGCGCCGGTCTCGGAGAGGCCGTGCTCGACTTCCTCCCAGTTGTCCACGCGCTCGGCGGCGGGAAGCATGCTGATTTCGTTTCTGGGCTTGAAGACGACCGGACGTTCGGGCTCGCACTTTCCAAGAAGATCAGCCTTCTTGATGAGGTCCGCAAAGCGCAGGCGCGGATTGAATCCGGGCGCGTCGGTCATCAGATATTCGTGAATCGCCGCGGCGGCGTTCTGCCCCTGAGCCATGCCCCAGATGAGAGTCGTGGGGCCCGAGGAGGCATCGCCGCCCGCAAAGACGCCTTCTCGGGAGGTGCGAAGCGATTCGTCGACCTCGATGGTGTTGCGCTTCGTGAGGCGGATGCCGTCGGCTTCGCAGAAGATCGACGTATCGAGCTTCTGGCCGATGGCGGCAATGACGTAGCGGCAGGGAATGACGAACTCGCTGCCTTCAATGGGCTTCACCGAGCGGCGGCCCGAGGCGTCGGGCTCGCCCTCGGCCATGCGCACGAGGCGGATGCCGGTGACGCGCCCCTCTTCGACGATGACCTCGACGGGTGCGGTCAGGAATTCGAAATCGATGTCCTCCTCCATGGCGGCCTTGATTTCCTCAGGGTCGGCAGGGGCGGAAGCGCGGGTGCGGCGATAGGAAACCGTCACCTTGCCGCCCTTCATGAGGCGGCGCGCCGTGCGGCAGCAGTCCATCGCAACGTTGCCGCAGCCCACGACCACGACGTCGCCGTCGAGCTCGACGGATTCGTTGCGGCTCTGATGGCCCTCGACGTCGACGAGGAAATCGAGGCCCTTGAGATAGCCGTCGGCGGACTTGTCCTCGTCGGGCAGATTGAGATACTGGCCGCGCGCGCAGCCCACGCCGAGAAAGACGGCGCTGTAGCCGCGGCGGAAGAGCGAATTGATCGTGAAGTCGCGGCCGAACTTGCTGTTGAAGTGGTACCTGCCGCCCATGCGCTCGATGGCGGTCGTCTCCGTCTCAAGGAGCTCGTTCGGGAGGCGATAGGCCGGAATGCCCAGACGGGCCATGCCGCCCGCGCCGGAATGCTCTTCAAAGATGTCGACCATGTGGCCCCAGCGCAGCAGATGGTAGGCGCAGTTGATGCCGGCGGGGCCGGCGCCGATCACGGCAACGCGCTTCGAAACCGGCGTGGACTCCACGCGCTCGTTGCGAAAGAGCGATTCGATCGTCTGGCCGCAGTGGTCGGCCGCATAGCGCTTCAGATCCTTGATGGCGACCGGACGGTCGACGTGATTGCGGGCGCAGGCCTTCTCGCACGGACGCACGCAGACGCGGCCGCACGACCCGATGAGCGGATAGTGGCGAAGCAGCACGCCGATGGCAAGCTCCGGATGGCCGTCTCGAATGTAGTCGATGTAGCGGGGCACGTTGACCTTTGCGGGACAGGCTTCGATGCAGGGTGCGGTCGCAACGCTCATGAAGTCGCGCTGCGTCTCCGGCATCACGGGCGCATTCCTGAGAAGCTCCGGAAAGTACTTCAGTGCGCCGAGAATGGGTTCGGGCGTCGTCAGGCCGATGCCGCAGAGACTCGTCTCCTTCATCTGCTCGGCAATCCTGCGGATGCGCTCCCAGTCGACCTCGGCGCCGCGGCCTTCGCAGGCGGCCTCAAGCGCTTCGACGATCAGAACGCCGCCGGCGCGGCAGGGCGTGCATCGCCCGCAGGAAAGCTCCTTCGCGCGACGGTAGTAGGAAAGCAGGACGTCTGCAAGCGTCACGCGGTTGTCAAACATCAGGAAGCCCTGAGGCCCGGCAAAGCCGGCCACGGGATTGCCGCTGTTGAAGGCAAGAAATTCGCTGATGGGAAGGCCTTCGGGCACTTCGCCGTCAATGCAGCGGCGGTTGTCGTACGCGCGTCCCTTCCAGACGCCGTAAATCAGCTCGTCCATTTGAAATAATCCTCTCAAGCAGGCTTCGGCCGGGCGCTCTCGCCCTGCACTGACCGGGGGTTTCAGCACAAAAGTCTACGGGAACTCACTTTCGTATAGTTTTTTATAGACGTTTGAGAGCCGCCAATGTATGATGGGGGTTGTCGGTTTTCCATGCCGTCTCGCCAACTACCGAAGGCCTGTTTTCCGGCCTTGGTTCCTGTCGAGAAAGAATTATAGCTAGAATAATTTTTACAAGCAATAAAATTTTTTATACGTCCTTATGAAGCCTATTCTTGCCCCTTATGTTCCGATCGCCGACCTTGTTACCAAGACGTTCGGCGAAGACGTTGAAGTCGTGCTCCATGATCTGTCGGATCCGCAGCATTCGGTGGTCTATGTTGCCAACAACAAGGTGACGGGCCGCAAGGTGGGCGAAAGCTTCCGGCATCTGATCACGAAGGCTCTTCACTCGCCCGGCGAATCGGGAGACGTCAATCCCAACTTCTACTTCCGGCACGAAGGGCGCCTGATCCGCAGCTCCTCCTCGATCATTCGAGACGAAAACGGCCACATTGCAGGGGCATTCTGCATCAACGTCGACACGACGCGCATCACGAAGCAGATCGACATGCTCGCCCAGATGCTTCCGGGCATTGAAAAGGGCGTTCTGCCTCAGCTCCCCGAAGAGGAGGACGAGGCCCTCTGCCCCGTCGACACGAACCGCACCGTGCTGGAAATCATGACGGACCTCGTCGACAACATCGCAGGCGAGATTCCCGAAGGCTCGATGAGCCGCGAAAAGAGGCTCGAGCTCATCCGCTTCATGGATCAGCGCGGCGTCTTCCTCGTCAAGGGCGCCATCGACCGAGTCGCCGAAAAGCTCGGCATCTCCAAGGTGACCGTCTACTCCTACCTCGACGAAGTGCGCGGCAAGCGCTGACCCAACATACGGCTCCGAACCGCACGACCGGCGGTCCGGAGCTTTTTTCATGCATAGACAGACAGAAAGGAGATACTCATGAAATTCGTGCGTCCGCCCTTCAAGGGCGAAAACAAGGGCCACTACACCCCGGGCATCATCTCGAAGGGCATGCTCTACGTTTCGGGCCAGCTTTCCCTTGATCCGGACACCCGCGAGGTATGCAAGGGCGACATCCGCGACCACACGCGCCTGGCGCTCGACAACGTCGACCGCGTTCTGAAGGAGGCGGGCGTCCGCCGCGACCAGGTCGTCTACTGCCGCGTCTTCACAACGAAGGGCGAATACTGGGGCCCCATCAACGAGGTCTATGCCGAATTCTTCGGCGATCACAAGCCCGGCCGCCTCGTCGCCACCGTGCCCGAACTCCACTTCGGCTGTCTCGTCGAAATCGAGGCCGTCGCCGAACTCGACGAAGACTGATCTGGAAGCATCCGAGCACATTCTATATAGGAGACAGCCGTCATGACCATCGGCTACGTCTGCACAGCCTGCGGCGCCAAGCAGCCCGCGGACATTCGCGAACCCAAGTGCCGCTGCGGCGGCCTCTTCGAGCTCGACTTCACGCCGCCCGCCTGGGATCCGGCCCGCATCGACCGCTCCGAGTGGAGCATCTTCCGCAACCGCGACTTCATGGCAGTCGACGGCGGCGTCAGGCGTTCCGTCACGATGGGCGAAGGCATGACGCCCGTCATTCCGATGGACGGCAAAAACGGCGTCCTTCTCAAGATGGACTACGCGATGCCCACGCTCTCCTTCAAGGACCGCGGCGCGGCAACGCTCGTGAGCCACATGAAGGCGATCGGCGTCAAGACCTGCGTGCAGGACTCCTCGGGCAACGCCGGCAACTCCGTTGCGGCCTACGCGGCACGAGCCGGAATCGAATGCGAGATCTACGTGCCCGAAGGCACGTCTCCCAAGAAGATCACGATGATCGAGTCCCACGGCGCGAAGGTGCATGTGGTGCCCGGCACCCGCGACCACTGCGCCGACGTCTGCCGCGCTCAGGTGGCCGAACGCGACGCCTACTACGCCAACCACGTCTTCAATCCGTTCTTCTACGAAGGCATCAAGGCCTACAACTACGAGACGCTCCAGCAGCTCGGCCGCCTGCCCGCCAACATCGTGATTCCCGTCGGCAACGGCACGCTCTTCATCGGCGCCGTCAAGGCGCTTGAGCACCTGCAGGCCTCCGGCGCCATCGACCGCTTCCCCAACATCATTGCGCTCCAGAGCGAGAAGTGCGATCCGCTCTACCGCGCCCGCGCCGAAGGCCTGGACGACCCCGCCCGAGTCGTCCCCGAGCCCACGATGGCCGAAGGCATCGCCATCGGCGTCCCGATGCGCGGCCGCGAAATCCTCGACATGATGAAGCGCCATGACATCAGAGTCGTGCATGCGCCCGAAGACCGCATCCTCGAAGCCCGCGGCGAGCTCGCCCGCCGCGGCATCTACTGCGAGCACACGACGGCCGCCAACTACGCCGCCTGGAAGCAGTACTGCGAGCTCTACGGCCCGACGCCCGACACGCTGATCACAATGTGCGGCGCAGGCATCAAGTCCGACCATTGACCGATTTCCGGCAATCACGTCTCAGGCGTCCTTCCGAGAGGAAGGGCGCCTTTGTTTTGTGGTTTGACATGAAGCCGATGACGTCATTGCGGTTCACGAACCGCCATTTGCCTTCACTGGCAAACCCTTACGCAAGCGGAGCATTTTGATATAAGCAATAGTCCTTATGATGTCTCTTTTGGATAGCAAAAAGTATTTTAAAGATAGAAAAATTTATAATATCCTTTGATTCAAGACATATTCCTCAGTTTTTCCAGGGCTTGCCACCCTTGCGGCGGAGCATGATATTCATGCGAATCCCTCGTTCGCAACTCTCATCCCGTCAAGCCGCTGCGGGCTTCCGGCCCAAAGCTCCTTGGCGGGACGTTCAGCAATCCAACCAAAAGGTACTCATCATGGACAAAGCCGCACTCAAGAAATGGGCCATCGTCCTAGGGCTTGGAATCGTCATCTGGTTCTGTCCGGTTCCTGCGGGGCTTTCCCCGGCAGCCTGGAAGCTCTTCGCCATCTTCGTCGCAACCATCGCCGGCTTCATTCTTCAGCCGATTCCGATGGGCGCCGTCGCCTTCCTATCGCTCACGCTCTGCGCCTTCTTCGGCATTCTGAAGACGAAGGACGCCCTGATGGGCTTCGGCAACGGCACGATCTGGCTCATCGTCTGCGCGTTCTTCCTCTCGCGCGGCTTCATCAAGACCGGCCTCGGCCGCCGCATCGCCTTCCGCATCATTCAGGCCATCGGCAAGAGCGCCACGTCGCTCGGCTACTCGATCTGCCTGGCGGAGCTCATCATCTCGCCCGCCATGCCGTCCGCCACGGCTCGCGGAGGCGGCGTCTTCTATCCGATCGTTCAGTCGCTCTCAAACGCCTTTGACTCCGAACCTGGTCCTACGGCCGGCCGCATCGGCAAGTATCTGATGCAGGTGGGCTTCCACGCCGACGCCGTGACCTGCATGATGTTCCTCACCTCGATGGCTGGCAACCCGCTCTGCGTGGGCCTTGCCTCGAGCGCCGTCGGCGTCGAGCTTACGTGGATGGAATGGGCGGTCGCCGCCATCGTTCCGGGCCTCGTCTGCCTCTTCCTCGTGCCGCTCGTCCTCCTCAAGATCGCGCCGCCTGAAATCAAGCAGATTCCGAATGCCCGCCAGATCGCCAAGGACGAACTCGCCAAGATGGGTCCGATGTCCCGCGACGAGATTGTTCTCACGATCGTCTTCCTGATGTGCCTGATCCTCTGGGCCACGGGCAGCATCACCGGCATCGGCGCCACGCCTATCGCCATGCTCGCCGTCTCGATCATGCTCATCGCCAAGGTGCTCACCTGGAAGGACATTCTCTCCGAAAAGGGCGCCTGGGACGCCATGTTCTGGATGGGCGGCCTGATGGCTCTCGCCACCGCGCTCTCCAAGTCCGGCTTCATCAAGTGGGCAGCCGCCTTCATCGCCGACGGCATCGCTCAGGCGCACATGGGCTGGATCAGCTCCTTCCTGATCATCTCGGTCATCTACATTTTCTCGCACTACTGCTTCGCCTCGGTGACGGCCCGCATCTCCGCCATGTACGCCGCCTTCGTCGCCGTTGCAGCAGCCTGCGGCGCTCCGGCCCTGATGGTCGCGGTTGCGTTCGGCATCTTCGCCAACCTTCCCATCTCGCTCACCCACTACGGCAACGGCGCCGCTCCGGTCTACTTCGGCGCGGGCTACGTCAGCCAGAGCGAATGGTGGCGCAACGGCTTCATCATCTGCGTCATCAACACCATCGTCTGGCTCACGATCGGCATGGCCTGGTGGAAGCTCATCGGCCTTTACTAATCCTCTAATCCTCAGCCGTGAAGGCGGCCCCGCCGCCTTCATTCAAGCCCTCAAGCGGCCCGCACTCTTCTCAAGTGCGGGCCGCTTTTTCCCTTCATCCTCTTCATTCATTCGTCTAAGGCCGATGCAGTAGGAGCGTTCATTTTTGATCCCGGGAGGCGTACGATGACTTGACGCACACACTTTCGGGAGAAAAACATGCCGAACACCCTCGCCTCCTTCGACCGCGACCTCGTCGAGACGCTCGAAGTCCTCAAAAACCATGCTGGCGTCAAGACCGCGCTTCAGGCCGTCAAAGACCGCCTGCCCGATGCCGTCGAATGCCAGAAGGAGCTCGTCCTCATCGAGGCGCCCACACATCACGAAGAACAAAAGGCCCAGCGCTATGCCGAAATGCTCGCCCAAGCCGGTCTTGAAGACGTCCGCGTCGACGAGCACTTCAATGTCTGGGGCTACGTTCGCGGCACGGGCCGCACCGGAAAGTCGATCCTGATCGAAGGCCACCTCGACACGGTCTTCGCCTTCGGCGACGTCAAGGGCATCACCACGGATGAACAGGGCCGCATTCACTGTCCGGGCATCTGCGACGACACCCGCGCCCTCGCCGCCAACCTCAATGTTCTCTGGGCTCTGAAGAGCGCCGGCCTGCACCCGGTGCACGACATCGTCTTAGCAGGCACCGTCTGCGAGGAAGGCCTGGGCGGGACGGCCGGCATGGGCTGGCTTCTCGACTCGCTCAAGAATGAAACGCAGGTGCTCGCCACCATTTCCATCGACGGTCCGACCGCCGAAAACTTCTATGCCAACGCCACGGGCATCGTCGACTGGGAGGTTGAAATCTCGGGACCGGGCGGCCATGCCTGGCTCAAGCACGGAACGCCGAGCGCCGTTCAGGCGGCCGGCCGCGCCATCGGCCTCATTGCCGACATTGAGGCGCCCGAAACGCCGAAGACCAGCTTCACCGTAAGCCTCGTCGAAGGCGGCCAAGCCATTCACGGCATTGCCGAACGTGCGAAGTTCTCGGCCAATCTGCGATCCAACTCCCAGGATGTGCTTGAAAAGCTCAATGACGATTTTCTCGCCGCATGCAGGAGAGGCGTTGAACTTGAAGAGGCGCGCTAGGGGACGCCCGGGCACGCTGAAGATGGAGGCGAAGAAGATTCTGGCCATTCCCGCGGGCTCTCAGCCCGACAACGCCCGCATCATTCAGGCGGCCAAGCTCGTCACGAAGGCTTCAGGCGTCGAGCCCAACTTCCTGCCCGGCGGCTGCACGAACGCCAATACCGCCATTGCCAAGGGATACCCGGCGGTGACGCTGGGACGCGGCGGCGAAGAATTCGGCGCTCACACGCTCGCCGAGTGGTTCAATCCGGAAGGCGTCTGGCGCTGCGAGCAGAAGTCGGTTCTGATGCTTCTCATGCTCGCAGGTCTTGACGGCGCTGCGGCGCCGTTGGGCGAAACGCTCGCGCCGACCGCGAATCACTAATCCGCAGAAGGCATCAGCTGCGCCTGCGCTCGAAGGCCTCGACGGCCCTCACGGCACACCAGGCGCAGCAAAGCCCCAACACGATCCCGGCCATGACGTCGGTCGGGAAGTGCACGAAAAGATAGAGTCTGGAAAAGGCAATCAGCGCCGCAAGCACGAGCGCGGGCCAGAAGAAGACCGACCGTCTGAACCAAAGCACGGCGGCCGAAGCAAAGGATGCGGTCGTATGGCCCGACGGAAAGGACGGATCGGACGGACAGGCCGGAAGAAGCGTGAAGCCCATGATGTCGCACGGGCGAAGACGGTCAAACAAGGGCTTCAGACCCAGATTACCGATGAGGGCGCCCAGCACGATTGCGAGAAGAATCGCCGCGCCCGTCATGCGGGTTCTGCGGAAAATGAGGAGCAGGATGCCAAGGGCGATCCAGACGGTGCCGTGGTCGCCCATCGCCGTCACCGCTCGCATCCAGCCGTCCCACGTCCCGCAGGCAAACGCCTCGCGAAGAGCGAGCAGGACGGGAAAGTCAAAGAGCCGGTTGAAGGAATCCGAGAACATCGGGCGAATTATTTCGCAGGATGAAGCGCAATGACGCGCTGGTTAGAACTGCCGAACCAGCAGCCCTTTTCATGAACCTTGAGCTTCTCGACGAAGGGACCGTCAACGAGCGTGTCGACGTACTCGAGAACAGGACAGTCCTTCACCTTTTCATGGCGGCGGCCGGTCCAGAGCCAGATGCTCTTCGCATGGCCGAACTTCTCGCGCACGGCCTTCACGATCCTCAGGATCTCGCCCTGATTTTCAGGTTCGAGCGGATCGCCGCCGAGCAGGCTGAGCCCCTCGACGAAGTCCTCCTCAAGCGCCTTAAGGAGCGTTTGAAGGGTTTCGTCCGTGAAGGGCCTGCCCGCCTTGAAGTCCCAGCTTTCTTCGTTGAAGCAGCCCGGGCAATGCAGCGTGCAGCCCGAGCAGAAGAGCGATACGCGAACGCCGGGCCCGTTGGCCGTGTCGCAGGTGCTCAATCCGATGTAGTTCATCAGAGACGGCCTTACATGCTCTTGCGGTTGCGGATCTCGGCCATCTTGCCGTCGTTCATGCGGGACATGCCGTTGACGTTGGAGTAGCCCAGATAGCCGCAGACGCGGGAGATGACGGAAAGGTTCGAGCTGCCGCAGTGCGGGCACTTGAAGAGCACGTTCGTGCTGTGCTGGCCGCAGTCGCCGCAGTAGGCGCTGTCGAAGTTGACGCCCTGATAGAAGCCCTTCTTCATGCCGCGGCGGATCACCGCCTTGACGGCCTCGAAGTTTTCGGGGTTGTCGAGACGAACATACTGGATGTGGCCGCCTTCGCAGAGATGGAAGTCCGTGAACTCGTGATCCTGCTTTTCAAAGGGCGTGATGTCCTCGGTCACATTGACGTGGAAGGAGTTCGTGAAGTATTCCTGGCTGTAGTGCTCGGTGCTGCGGAAAACGTTCTCAACGCCCTCCTCGCGGCAGAAGCGGTCATACTGGCGGGCCTGCGTGGCGCAGAGCGATTCGGCCGGCGTGCCGTAGATGGCGTAGAGGTAGCCGTCCTCCTTCTTGAACGTCGCGAGCTTGTCCTTTAGATGACGAAGCACGGACGCGGAGAAGTCGCCGCCCTCTTCGATGAGGCGCTTGCCGCTCCAGAGGTAGGTGGCTTCGTCAAGAGCCGTGATGCCGAACGAGGCCGTCATGTAGCGGACAAGGTCGCCCACGCGGTCGTCCGGGCTCTTCGTGCCCTCGTAGAAGCCGCCCTGCGTGAAGGCGAGCGGATTGCTCGAGCACTTCTGGTTGCGGATGATGTCGTAGCGCTTCTTGAAGAAGGAGCGGATGAATTCGAGGCGCTCGTCGAGAATGCGCCAGAAATCATCGCGCCAGGTGTCCGGATGACGGAGCTGGGCGAGCTTGAGAATAATCGGCAGATTGAGCGAGACGGCGCCGATGTTGCAGCGGCCGACCGTGATGGCCTTGCCCTCTTCATTGCACCAGAGCGAGAGGAAGGCGCGGCAGCCCATCGGAGACGTGATGGCGCCGTACTTCTGGAAGATCTCGGAAACGCTGCCGTTTTCGGACGAAAGGCTCAGATAGTCCGGATACATGCATTCGGCGGACGTCTTGACAGCTTCGTCGAAAAGGTCGGCGGACCACTTGTCGGCAGAGATCTGCTTCTCATCGTAGAGGTAGACGAGCTTCGGGAAGACGACGGGCTTGCCGTCCTTGCCGTGGCCGTTGCGGCGGACCTGAAGCATGATGCGGCTGATCGTCATGAGCCAGCGGCGCTCTTCTTCCGTAAAGTTCTCCGGATCCCACTGGCCGAACGTGATCGTCGTGAAGGCGAAGTCGCCGCGGCTGCAAGGCACCGTGTTGAGCTTGAGCTCCAGAGACTGGAAGCCCTGCTCGAGCTCGCGCACGACGTCGCGGGAGGCGACGCGCTCGACGGTCTCGTCGTCAAGGCCGAGATCATGATACTTGGCGCGGGCGGCGGCAAGGCTCTTCTCGACATAGGGCAGAAGCACCTTGTCGAGCTCGGGCAACGTGAAGCCGCCGAACTGCTGGGCGGTCGCCACGAGCGTGATGTCGCCGATCACCTGCAGGGCGGAAAGCACGGACTTGGGCTCGGAGTACTGGACGTTCGACATCTCAAAGCCGCCCTTGAGGACGTGGCCGATGTCGAAGAGGCAGCAGTTGATGCAGCCGAGGATCATGTCGCGCAGGTCATGAATGTAGATGTCGCCGCGCTCGATCAGGGCCTTTTCCTTGCCCGAAAGATAGAACTGCTTGTAGAGGCTCTTCGTGAGATAGCCCTTGATGAGGGAGCCCTTCGTGGAGACGAGCGAGCTGTCGTAGTTGGCGTTCTCGCGGTCGCCGAGACGAAGCACGTCGTCGGCGTCCTGGCGAAGCTGCTCGAACGTGCGAGCGTACGTCGTCTTGTAGTAGCGGTACTCGGCGTAGGCTTCGGCAACCTGCTTGTGCTGCTGGGCGGAGAGAACGGCAATGACGAGTTCGTGAAGTTCAAGCACGGACACGTCTTCGCGGCCGTCAAGGCGCGCGCGGACTTCATCAACAATGCGGGCAAGGCCGGCTTCGTCGATCTGGGTGTCGCAGCGGAATGCCGCCTTCTTCACCGCGTCGACGATCTTGTCGTCAATGAACTCTTCGGTCGTGTTGTCCTTCTTGATCACCGTCAGCATGTCGTCGTCCTTTAAATCCTTCTCAACAGCGGTCCGTCCAACAGCAACCGGACGAACCCAAAAAAAACGAACTGCCGCCTTGCGGGCGGCAGGGACTTAATCTTATGGAAAAGCTCCGAGAATCTCAACAGCGTTTTTCCCCTGAAACGGAAGTTCGCGGTATTGACAAATCACGACGAAAGTGCATCCGGAAGATCCGCCCGGCACGCAGCGAACCGGCTCCAAAGGGCGAATTCCCTGCTCGCAGGCGCATTTGCCGACTCCGTCGCCCCACTGTTTTCCGCCTGCCGCCCCCTATTCTTTTTTTCTATGAAAAGGATTGCCTTCATTAAATTTGACACCCGTTCATTTACAACATGCTGTGGTTTACCAATACATCAACCACAACATCTTGTGTTTTGCACAAAGATAGTTTTTCATCCGAAATTCGCAAAAGCAATCGAAATCGATGTGCGAGAGGGTTTTCCGGCAAGCTGACGAGTGAGGCACGAAGGCGCGGAGCCACAAAATATGGAAATGCCGCCTCCGGACGACGCCGGAGTGAAAAAAGGCCGCGGCCCCCGTGCGGGAGTTCGCGGCCATGAGACTGGTTGCGGAACGTTTAGAAGGCGCTCTTCAGGATGACCTCGACGTCGGCCGCTTCGAGCGGCAGGATGTGGCCCACGGGGCCGCGGCGGCAGCAGTGGCGCGCCAGCGACTCGATGGGACATTCGTCGGCGCCGAGCTCGCTCATGCAGGTCGGCATGCCGAGAGATTTGTAGAAGGCGACGAGCGCCTCGATGCCCATGGCGGCAGCCTTGGCGTCATCGGCTTCGACGACGCCGAAGACGTTGCGCGCAAACTGCGCGAAGCGGGCGGGGGTGCGCTCGGAGACGTAGCGCATCCAGGCGGGGATCACGACGGAGAGGCCCATGCCGTGGGTGACGGCTTCGTTCCAGCCGGAAATTTCATGCTCGATGGCGTGGCAGGCCCAGTCTTCCTCGCGGCCGAGGCCGAAGTAGCCGTTGTGGGCGAAGCTGCCGACCATGCCGATCTGGCACCAGCTGTCGTAGTCGGAGGCGTCGGCATAGACCTTCGGGCCGAATTCAACGGCCGTGCGCATGGCGGCCTCGGACTGAGCGTCGACGTAGGCGGTTTCGGTTGTGCGCGTGAAGTAGCGCTCCATGATGTGCGAGATCATGTCGACGACGCCGGCGGCGACCTGATGGCGCGGCAGAGTCATGAAGCGTTCGGGATTCACGATGGCGGCGGCCGGGCGCAGGCATTCGGCGCCGATACCGGCCTTCGTGCCGTGATGCGAGATCACGCAGCGAATAGACTGTTCGGAACCCGCGGCCGGGATCGTCAGAACGGCCATCACGGGAAGAGCCTTTTCAGGGACGGCGTGACCGTCGAAGAAGTCCCAGCAGTCGCCTTCGTACTCGAGACCGAGCGCAATGCACTTGGCGGTGTCGATGACGGAACCGCCGCCCACGGCGACCACAAGGCCCACGCCCTGATCGCGCATCCAGTCGACCGTTTCGCGAACGAAGCCAAGACGAGGGTTCGGCTGAACGCCGCCCTTTTCAATCACCGTCATGCCGGCTTCCTCGAGACTCTTCGTCACCGCAGCAAGAAGGCCGCTGCGAACGACAGAACCGCCGCCGTAGATCACAAGGCACTTGTGAGAACGGGCGATGTTGGCGGCAAGACGGCCGGCTTCATTTTCGGCGCCGCGTCCGAAGACGAGGCGGACTGGATTGTGATAGGCAAAGTTCAGCATGCTTGTAGAGCCGTACAGCGTCTTCCACTACTCAACCAGGAAGAAACGGCAGCCGGCAACCGTGAGTTTTCCGAAAAAAAAGAAACGCCGGGAGAACCGCTCTTGGCAATCCCGGCGAGGTCAGGTGCGCAGTTTATCCGTTTGACGGATTCACTGCACGATATTCGAGGGTTTTTCTTTAGGTGTTTTCCCTTAGTTCACGGCAAATCGAGCCGACGGCAAAGGCATTGCGACGATCAATTTCTCGTCGCACGAATGCCTGTCCGAAGCACGACAGGCATTACAAGCCGTCTTTTGACGTCAATGGCAATGCCCGCATCCATTCCGGCGGAGCATCACGCCTTGTGCCCGACCAGACGCCTGCGGCGCGTGTCGAAAAGGCAGACGGCCGCAGCAGCGCCGACGTTGAGGCTCTCGCAGGCGGCTTCGATCGGAATGTAGAAGCGCCGGTCGGAAGCTTCCAGCCCCGCATCCGAAACGCCGGGGCCCTCGGCACCCATGAGCCAGCAGACCGGCCCCTCGGCAATCTCGTCGGAAGCCAGGAAGAGGTCCTCGCCGCCGCGTGCGTCGGCCGCATAAATGCGGCCGCGATAGGCCTTTCGGAAGGCCTCGGGCGTGATGTTCTCGATGAAGACGGCGCCGAAGTGCGCGCCCATGCCGGCGCGCATCACCTTCGGGGACCATAGCGTGGCCGCGGCGGGACTTGCCGCCACGACGCGCACGCCGGCGGCAACCGCCGTGCGGATGAGCGTGCCTGCGTTGCCCGCATCCTGCACGCCGTCAAGGAAAAGCGCATCGGCAGACTTCCAGGCGTCGTCCGAAGGCGCGGCAGGCACGGCCGCCTCGCACATGACGCCCACGCCGTGCTCGACGGGCGAAAGCTGGTCGTAGAGTGCGGGCGGAAGCGCAAAGAGCTTTGCGCCGCTCCTTTTGCAAAGTTCGACCGCCAGTTCCTCGGCTTCGCGAGTCACGCGCTCGTCATCGATCAGCACGGCGTTCACGCGGCAGTCCGACTCAAGCGCCACCTGCATCAGGTGAATGCCCTCCATCAGCGTGGCGCCCTCCTTTCTGACGGCGCGCGCGTCCTTGGCGAGCTTCTTCCAGCGCTTGAACCTGGCATTGGCCTCACTTTCAATCAGCGTTTCATTCATGACTATCATCATCTCCCGGAAGGTTGCCGGCAATCATGGACTTGACGGGCTCGAAGCTGCGGCGATGCTCGGGCGTGATGCCGAGCGTGCGGATCGCCTCGATGTGCTTTGCGGTGCCGTAGCCGGCGTGACCGGCAAAGCCGTAGCCCGGATAAACGGCGTCAAGCTCGGCCATGCGGGCGTCTCGCGCGGTCTTGGCCAGAATCGAGGCGGCCGAAATAGCGGCAACCTTGGCGTCGCCCTTGACGACTGCGGAGGCCGGCGCAGGCAATCCCTTCGGCGTGCGGTTGCCGTCGACGAGGATGAGCTCGGGCTTCACCTGCAGGCCTTCGACGGCGCGCGTCATGGCGAGCATCGTCGCCTGCAGAATGTTCATCGTGTCGATCTCGTGCACGTCCGCCCATGCGACGCACCAGGCAAGGGCGCGCTCGCGAATGAGGGGAGCAAGCGCCTCGCGCTTTTTGGCGGAGAGCTTCTTGGAATCGTTGAGCCCCTCAATGGGCCGTTCGGGATCCAGAATGACGGCTGCCGCACAGACGGGGCCCGCAAGCGGACCGCGTCCCGCCTCATCAACGCCCGCCACAAGCGTCGTTGAAAATAGCGGATCCTCGGAGCCGAAAAGGCTCGGAATGTCGGTGGTCGGCTGAGTTTTGACAGCGGCGGTTTTGGCCACGTTCAAGTCCTGAAAAAATATATTTTGAAAAGCAAAAGGCGCTCCGCGGAACCGGCCGGCGAAGCGCCCCTGCATGTGCGTCCGATCTCAGCTCGATCAGGCCTTGGCGACGCTCATGATGACGTCGGCGGCGAGATTGGGCGTATCGGCGATGAGGCTTTCGTGCATGGCGGAGAAGCGCTCCTCGAGCATCTTGCGGCGGGCTTCGTTCTGAAGCGCATCCTCAAGCGCGTAGGAGATGGGGTCGGGTTCGCAGAAGAACTGCAGGAACTCGGGCACCACGTTTTCGCCGAGCAGAATGTTGGGAAGCGAGACGCAGTGAATGAGCGCCTTCTTCTGCATGATCATGCCCGTGAGGGCCGGCATCTTGTAGCCCACGACCATCGGCTTCTTGTAGAGCGCGCATTCGAGCGCGGCCGTGCCGGAGGCGACGAGAACGGCGTCGGCCGCCTCGATCATGCGGTGGCTTTCGCCCGTGACGACCTGCATGGCCTGCGCAAGGCGCGGATACATGCTCGCCACCTGCAGAATGCGGGTGCGGGCCTGTTCGTCAACGGCCGGAATGAGGACGTGCGCCTCGCCATTGCGGGCAAGCACGCGCTCGACGGCATTGAAGAAGATCGGTGCGCAGCCCTTGAGCTCGTCGACGCGGGAGCCAGGCATGACGGTGATGACGGGACGGCCGTCATCGGCGATGCCGAAACGGCTGCGGGCGCCCATCGTGTCGGGCGTCATCGGGATGATGCCGGCGAGCGGATGCCCGACGAAGGTGGCGGGCACGCCCGCCTGACGGTAGATCTCCTTCTCGAACGGGAAAACGAGAAGCATGTGGTCGACCGCACGGCGAATCGTCTGAATGCGCTCGGGACGCCAGGCCCAGATGGAGGGGCTGACGAAATGCACGGTGGGAATGCCGCGGCGGCGCAGCTTTTCCTCAACCGTGAGGTTGAAGTCGGGCGCGTCAACGCCCACGAACACCTGCGGCATCGAGTCGCCGAAGCGTGTGATCAGATTCTTGCGGAAGCTCAGGAGACGAGGCAGATGCGTGAGCACCTCGACATAACCGCGAACCGAAAGCTCGCGCGAGTCATACCAGGCCTTGAAGCCCGCGGCGCGCATCTTGTCGCCGCCCACGCCGTACTGCGGAGCGCCGCCCATGCGCGCGGCGACTTCCGGAATCACAAGGCTGGCGATGAAGTCGCCGCTCGCCTCGCCGGCAAGCCAGACAGCGCCGTTGCGCTCATGCATCGAATTGGAAGACTGAATGCCCATGTATGTTCCTTCGGTTTGATTGTCCGATTCGTATTGGTGAATGGATGCGCCCGGCGGATCAGCGGATCACGCCGCGCGGGCTGCTGCCGACGAAATCGATGAAGTGCGAGAGCTGCTCGACGGCATCCGGGAAGTCGGCCTTGAGGGCCTCGATTTTCTCAAGCGCCTCCTTGACGATCAAGCCTTCGCGGTACAGCAGGCGATAGGCCTGGTGCAACGCACGAACCTGCGTGTCGGAGTAGCCGAAGCGGCGCAGGCCGACGGTGTTGAGGCCGTGCGGCGCGCACGGATTTTCGGAACAGATCACATAGGGCGGCACGTCGCGAAGCACGGCGGAGGCGCCGCCCACCATGGCGTGCTCGCCGATGCGCACGAACTGATGGACGCCGGTCTGGCCGCCCACGATCGCCCAGTCGTCGACGCGGACATGGCCCGCAAGCGCGACGTTGTTGGCAATGATCGTATGGCTGCCGACGCGGCAGTCATGGGCCACGTGAACGTTGGCCATGAAGAGGTTGTCGCTGCCGACCGTCGTAATGCCTTCGTCCTGAACGGTGCCGATCGAGAGCGTGCAGTTTTCGCGGATCACGTTGTTGTCGCCCACGATGAGCACCGTGTCCTCGCCCGCATACTTCTTGTCCTGAGGATCGCAGCCGATCGATGCGCCCGCGTAAATCACGTTGTCCTTGCCGATCGTGGTGCGGCCTTCAACGCAGACATGGCTGCGAAGATGCGTGCCTGCGCCGATCTGCACCTTCGGGCCGATGAGGCAGAAGGGGCCGACAATGACGTCGTCGGCAAGCACGGCATCGGAATGAACAATGGAGGACGGATGAATTTGAGCCATTACGATTCCTTTCTTGATCTTGTTTGCGCGATTTTTGCGAATGCCGCATGGCATTCCGCGGCCGGACGTCTCGACATGCCGGAGCATCCTGTCTCCCGAAAATGGAGCGGTCCGGACTCCGCGCGGCAGCGCCCGCAGAAGCGGGGCCGAGTTATCCTGTTATTATAGATGAGAGTGCCTAGTCGCCGACAAGAAGGATCAAGTTCCCGAAAGAGAACAGGCGTCGCCCGCGCCCCGCGCGGCGCGCGTTTCGAGAAATCTGGCGCGACGCAGCGCGCACGCGAAAAAAGAGCCCGCGATCTTTCGACTGCGGGCCTCAAGCTTTCCAACCAAAGGAGCGGAGTACTCATGCATTTCTGCGTCGTTCTCCATGCCTTCAATGTACCCGAATCCCGCATTTCATCCGTTTCGGACTTTCCAAGGAATGTAACAGAGCGTCGAAATCGAACCGATGCAACATGCTAGGGTTAACCCTGTTAACATTACTGCTTGAGGCATTTTCAAGACAGAGCGAACGACGGACGAAAACCGCCGCTTTTGCAATCCGTAGCATTTGAGAAGTCGTGCTACAATCCGCTCCGCACTCTTCTGGGGAGTAGCCTTGGCGGCCGCAGCGGCCGCAGCGGCCGCCGTCCGGCGTCAACATGCTTGAAGCGCCTGCTTCATGGCGCCGGAGTGTCGTCGAGGGATTCCTCATCCCTGCGCGGCATTGGCAAGACCAGCGGCGTGTCCTCTTCACGATCAACCGAAACGGCGCTCGAAATGCGTCCGGGCCGGCGCATCGGGCAGCGAGAGGATGCGTCGCCGGATTCCTGACTGTCTGCCCGCCGCGCCGTCCCCCAACACTCTCCCCAAGTTCATGCTTGAATCTCTTCAGACTCTTCTTCTCTCGACCGGCGTTGTCACTGCCAGCGAAATCGGCGACAAGACCATGCTCATGGCCATCTGCCTGGCCGCACGCTTTCGCAGGCCCGCTCCGATCATCTTCGGAATCTTCGTCGCCACCATCCTCAACCACGGCCTGGCGGGCGGCCTGGGCGCCGTCCTTGCAAGCCTCATCACCCCGGAAATTCTGCGCTGGATTCTGATCGTCTCCTTTGCGGCCATGACCGTCTGGATGCTGATTCCCGACAAGCTCGACGATGAGGAATCGGACGAAGGCCGCATGAAGCGGTTCGGCGTCTTCACCACGACCGTCGTGCTCTTCTTCCTCGCCGAAATGGGCGACAAGACCCAGCTCGCCACCGTGGCTCTTGCGGCGAAATTCCCAGCCGAAGCCCTGTGGGTCATCTGCGGCACGACGCTCGGCATGATGATCGCCGACGCCCCCGCCGTCTTCATCGGCAACAAGCTCGCCGAACGCCTCTCGATGAAGCTCATGCGCCAGATCGCGGCCGCCGTCTTCGCAATCCTCGCCGTCGCCGCCTTCTTCGGCTACTGATCGCCATCCGTCCGGCCGGTTCGGCCGGAGGGCACGGACGAAAAAAAAGCCCGCGATCTTTCGACTGCGGGCTGTCAAGTATCCAACCAAAAGGAGCGGAAAATCAGTCGCCTTAAAGCGTCGTTCTCCGATATGGTTACTTTACCCGACCTCGACCCTGATGAGGTTTCATTCCGCCGAGCAAATGTAACAAGAATTCAGGTGAAACCCTTAAGGTCCTAGTAATTACCCTCCCTATCCACCTGCACTTTCCCTCTGCACAGGCGCTTTCACAGGTTTTCGTAGTCGTCTAAGCACTTTGCATTAGATACACTTTGTTGCAATCCTAGGGTTTTCTCGCATTTCACCATTGACACCATTTTGAAGAAAACCGGTTGGGCGGAGAGAGTCGAAACCTCGCACGAACACCCGTCGGCCGTGACGAATGCAAAAAAATCCTGCGTCGGGGGAAAGCTCCCGCCGCAGGATTCGAATATCAGGCGATCCGGCAAATTGCCGATGCGGGTCTTACTGTTCGCCTTCGGACTTCTTGGGTGCGACCGGACGGTAGGCGCACATCATTTCGGCCTGAGCGGCAACCTTGCCGTCGACGCGGGCGACGGCTTCGAAAATGCCGAGGCCGAGCTTCGAGCGGATGAACTTGCCTTCGATGATGAGCTGGTCGCCGGGCTGGACGACCTGCTTGAAGCGGGCCTTGTCGATGCCGGCGAAGTAGAAGAGCGAGTTCTTGCGGTCCACGCCTTCGGGAAGGCGGGAGAGCGCGGCGATGGCGCAGGCCTGGGCCATGGCTTCGATGATCAGAACGCCGGGCATGACGGGCACATTGGGGAAGTGGCCCGTGAACTGAGGTTCATTGGCGGTGACGTTCTTCAAGGCAACGACGCGGCCGGCCTCGACATCGAGCTCGAGAATGCGGTCGATGAGAAGGAACGGAAAGCGGTGCGGAAGAATGTCCATGATGTCACGGATGTCGAGCGTACTCATGTTGGGCGTAACCTCTAAGAAAAAAATGGGCCTTGCGTGCGGCGGGATGCCGCCGATCTCCGGAGAGCATCCTTTAATTGTCGCGCTTTTTGAAAAATTATTCTTCGGCAGAACGGATTAACGCTTCAAGCTCTGCCATGCGGCTCGAAAGCGCCTTGAGCTCCTTGCGCATGGCGGGCAGGCGGGAAACCATGGCGGCGGTGAGCTGGAAGTCGCGTCCCTCCAAGGCCGGGAAGAAACCGGTCTTCTGAGCGGGATCCTTGCCCCAGCCGGTGATGGCCGTGGCCGGACCGACGCCGGAGCCCGCCGGGATGTCGATGTGGCCGTTGACCATGGCGGCGCCGCCGATCATGCAGTGGTCGCCCACGGAGGTGGAGCCGGCGATGCCCACGCAGGCCGCCATCACGACGTGGCGGCCGATGCGGTCGTTGTGACCGAGCTGGATCTGGTTGTCGAGCTTGGTGCCCTCGCCGATCACGGTGTCCTCAAGCGCGCCGCGGTCGATCGTGGTGCCGGCGCCGACCTCGACGTCGTCGCCGATGATGACGCGGCCCACCTGCGGGATCTTGATCCATTCGCCCTTGAAGGGAGCAAAGCCGAAGCCGTCTCCGCCGATCACGCAACCGGGCTGGAAGATGCATCGGTTGCCGACGATCGTGCCGCGTTCAAGCACGCAGTTCGGATAAAGGAGGCAGTCCTCGCCAACAACCGTTCCCTCGCCCACGACGGCCCCCGTCTTGACGACGGTGCGGGCGCCCACGCGAGCGCCGCGGCGCACGACGGCAAGCGCCTCGATCGTGGCGGTCGGATCCACTTCGGCGCCCTCCTCGACGAAGGCGCGCGGATGGATGCCAGCAGGCGTTTCCACATGGAAGAGAATCTGAGAGGCAAACGCAAAGAAGGCGTACGGATTGTCGCAGACGAGCACGGCGCGGCCGGCGTCTTCAGAGCCGAAGAGCGCGGCGACGTCCTGCTCGCGCATGATGAGGAGCGAGGCCTTGGAAGCCTTCATCGCCTCGGCGTAGACTGCGTTCGTAAGGAAGGCCATGTCGCCTTCGCCCGCCGCCTGCGGCGGCATGAAGCGGGAGACTTCGGCGCATTCGCCCAAGAGGCGCATGACAAGCCTTCCGCGGCTCATCTCGGAAACACGAGCAATCAGATCGGAAACGGCATAACGCGGCAGATTATCGGCCATAACGGCTCCTCAGTATGTTGTTGGCTGTTGTCTTTTGGGGCTTTCGGAGAAGCGAACGGGCCGGAGGCCCGTTCATTCTTGTCCTTACTTCTTCTGCGGCTTCACGTCGGCATCAAGCGCCTTCATCACGCGGTCCGTAATGTCGACCTTGGGGCTGGCATAGAAGAATTCGTAGAGCACCAGGTCGAACTTCTCCTTCTCGGCGATCTGCTGGATGATGCGGCCGGCACGGCCCTGCAACAGAAGCACCTCTTCATTTCGGCGCTGGTTGAACTCGTCTCGTGCCTCGCGGCTGCGGCGGGCGACGTCGCGCTCCATCTCGGCGAGTTCGCGGCGTTCGGCTACGCGTTCGGCCTCGGGCATGTCGGACGCGCCCTTTTCAAAGCGCTCGAGACGCTGCTTGAAGCGCTTGGTGAGTGCATCAATCTCCTCCTGGCGGCGCTGGCCTTCGGCATTGAGGCGTTCGCCGGCCTGAGCAGCGGAAAGCGAATCACGAAGGATGCGCTCCATGTTGACGACGCCGATGCGAAGATCCGCAGCGCTCGCCGGAGCAAGCATGGCAAGACCAAGCACGACGGACGAGAGAACGGATGGCAGAAGTTTGTTCACGGTGTTCACCTTTGAGCTTGAAAAAAACGGGGCGCCCGTTTGAGCCGCCCCGTCTGCAGGCATTTTTGTATTCTACTTCCGCACGCGGACGGACGCAGATCCGACCGCGCGGACGAACAGGGCTTAGAAGCCCGTGCCGATCTGGAACTGGAAGCGCTGGGTCTTGTCGCCTTCCTTGTCGTTGAGCGGGAAGGCAACCGAGAACTTCAGCGGGCCGAGCGGAGAGATCCAGGCCACGCCGATGCCGGTCGAGTAGCGCAGGTCGTCAAGCGAGTATTCCTGACGGCTGTAGCCGTTGGCCTTGCCTTCATAGCCCCAGGCATAGCCCGTATCCAGGAAGCCGAAGATGCGAAGCGTGCGGTCGCCGCCCGGCAGCGGAGCGAGAAGCTCGAGCGAGGCATTGAGCATGCGGTCGCCGCCGAGGTTGTCGCCGTTGCTGTCCTTGGGTCCAAGCGTGCCGGACTCGAAGCCGCGCACCGAGCCGATGCCGCCGACGTAGAAGTTCTTGAAGAACGGGAACATGTCGGTCTTGCCGTAGACGTCGCCGTAGCCCAGTTCGCCGTTGAAGGCCAGCGTCCACGTCTTGGTGAGCGGGAAGTAGTGCTGGTACTGGTAGGTCATCTTGTAGTACTCGATATCCATGCCGGGCAGACCGAACTCACCGTTGAGGCGCTGGTACACGCCGCGCGTCGGCGCAAGCGAATTGTCTCGAGAGTCGCGCGACCAGCCGATCGTGGCAGCAACCGACACCGGGTTGGAGCCGTAGCGGTCCACGTAGTCCTGATAGCGGCGGGGCGAATTGGGGTTGGCGTCCACCTTCGTGGATTCGACCTTGCCGCCGAGGAACACGCGGTCGCTTTCCGTGAACGGAACGCCGAATGCGAGCGATGCGCCTCGGGTTTCGTACTTCACGTCGGCAACGTCAAGCTCTTCAAGGTCGACCTTGCGGTCATAGATTTCCCACGAGCGGCTGATGCCTTCGGGCGTGACGTACGGCTCGACGACGGAAAGAGAATACGTGCGCTGGGACTTCGACGTGTTGACGTCGACCGACACGGACTTGCCGGTGCCGAAGACGTTGTTCTGCGCGAAGCCGGCGGAAAGGATGATGCCGTCCGACGTGGAGTAGCCGGCGCCGAGCGAGACGGAGCCGGTCGGGCGTTCCTTCACCTTGATGTCGACGTCAACCTGGTCGCGCGTGCCGGGCACGGGCACCGGATCGGCCGTCACCGTTTCGAAGTAGCCGAGACGGTCGATGCGGTCGCGGGAGAGCTTGACCTTCGAGCTGTCGAACCAGGCGGCTTCGTACTGGCGGACCTCACGGCGGATCACTTCGTCCTTCGTGCGGTTGTTGCCCGTAATGTTCACGCGGCGGACATAGGCGCGGCGGCCCGGGTCGAGCGTGTAGACGACGTCGACCGTGCGGTTTTCGCGGTCGGCCACCGGATTGGGCGTGGCGCTTGCAAAGGCGTAGCCGAGCGTGGAGAGCTTGTCGACGAGCGCCGTGGAAATGTTGTTGACGGTCTCAGCGTTGTAGACCTCGCCCTTTTCGAGCGTCACGAGCTTGTTGAGCTCTTCGTCAAGGCCGAGGAGGTCGCCGGTGAGCTTGGCGCCGGAGATCGTGTACTTCTCGCCCTCGGTCATGTTGATCGTGATGTAGACGTCGGACTTGTTGGGCGCGATGGAAACCTGAACGGAGTCGATCTTGAAGTCGAGATAGCCCTGGTTCATGTAGAACGAACGGATCGTTTCAAGGTCGGCCGCGAGCTTTTCACGGCTGTAGAGGTCGCGCTTCGTGTACCAACTGAACCAGTTGGGCATTCCGAGCTGCATCTGGTCAAGCAGATCGTCGGCATCGAAGAGACGGTTGCCCGTGAAGCGGATCGAGGCAATCGACGAGGCGCGGCCTTCGTCGACGTTGATCGTGATGCGCACGCGGTTGCGTTCGAGCGGCGTGGCGATGGTCTTGATCTTGACGCCATAGTAGCCGCGGGCGAGATACTGGCGACGCAGCTCCTGGTCGGCGCGATCAAGGGTCGCCTGGTCGAAGATGCGGCCTTCGGCCATGCCGACATCGCGCAGGCTGGTCTCAACCGCGTCCTTGTCGAAGGCCTTGATGCCGTGCGTCTCAATCGTTGCAACGGCCGGGCGCTCAATGATGCGCACCACGAGAACGTCGCCGTCCTGAGATAGCGTCACGTCCTTGAAGAGGCCGGAGCGGTAGAGCGAGTGAATGGCGCGGGTGCCCATTTCGGGCGTGTACTCGTCGCCGGTGCGGAACGGAAGGTGCGAGAAGACCGTACCGGGTTCGGTACGCATCAGGCCTTCGACTCGGATGTCGGAAATGACAAAAGCCGAGGCCCCCTCAGCACACACCATGGCCGCAATGACAGCGGCGGCCGTCTTCGTCAGATTGGCAGACAAAATAAAATCTCTCAATATCGTCACGGGTCATGCCGACCGCCTTCATTGAATCGTTCCGGAATTCCCGGAAACGCCCTGAAAAGCGGCGGCAAATTTGTGTAAGGTTACCAAATCTTGAGGCTCTCCGTTAGACGGCTTCGGAGCATCATTGGAAACAAAAGGGAAACTCCCAGTTTTTCACGCTCCTCATGCCCGCCCGTCAAAGCCTTCTCAAGCGCCCTCCAGCACTCGCGTGAGGTCGTTGTTCATCGCAAAAACAAAGAGCAGGAGCATCAGGAAGATGCCGGCCTTGCCGATCCATTCCCTTGTTTTGGTCGAAAAGTCGCGGCGGCGAAGTCCCTCAAGGCCGAGCACTACAAGCTGTCCGCCGTCGAGCATCGGCACGGGAAGGAGATTCATGAAGCCGATCGCAATCGAAATGAGCGCAAGATAGTCGAGGAAGGGCACAAAGCCGCTGCGCACGGCGCTTCCCGCCATGTCGGCGATGCCGATCGGACCGGTGATGTTCTTGGTGCTTGCCTCGCCCGTGGCCATCTGGCTCATGCCCTTGGCCTGAAGCTGAGTAATGCTCTTCACCTTGCGCCAGCCCGAGGCAACGGCATCAAAGGGCGAAAGCCTCACCACAACCATTTCCGGCAGCGCGGCGATCTGGATGCCGACGACCGTTCGTCCGTCGGACGTCACGGGAACGACCTCCACCTCGCGCACCGCCTCGGGCGTCTCGATATTGGAGAGCGTCATGCGCACGTTCGCATTCTTGGGCGTCGCGCGAATCGCGTCGACCGCCTCGCCGACCGTGCCGACCTTGCAACCGTTGACGGCCAGAATCCTGTCGCCCGTCCTGAGCCCGGCCTTTTCAGCCGGCGAATCCTTGAAGGCCTTGGCGACAACAGGATCGCGAAGCATGGGGACAAGACCGAGCCGAACGATCGGGAGCTCGCGGCCCATGTCGTCGACATTCATGTCCTCAAGTGAGAAATGTCTGACAAAGACCTCGCCGTCGCGCGAAAACTTGACAGGGATGTCGACATTGCCCGAATGGCTGAGAAGCTCGACATTCAAATCGGTCATGCCGACCACCGGGACGCCGTCGACCGCTAGCACTCGGTCGCCCTGGCGAACGCCTTCGGCGGCCGCCTGCGTCTTTGCGGGCGGCGTTCCCACCACGGATGCAAAATCGGGCGTGCCGATGGCGCCTATCATCACATAAAGGACGAAGGCGAGAATGAAGTTCGTCGCAGGACCCGCGAAGAGGACGAGACCGCGCTTCCAGCGGGCCTGGCGTGAATAAAGCCGGCTCCGATCGGATTCGGCAAGATTCGGATCCGTTTCCTCGGCCATCTGCACGTAGCCGCCGAGGGGAAACGCGGAAAGACAATACTCGGTCTCGCCCCGCTTCCTTCGCCAGAGAACGGGCCCCATGCCGAAGGAAAAGCGCGTCACCTTGATGTTGAAGAACTTCGCCGTGAGGAAATGGCCGCTTTCATGAATGATGACGATGATGCCGATGGTAAGAAGAAAGCCGACGAGGCCCAGAAGAAAGGTCATGATCTAATGTCAGAAATATGAGTTCCGGATCAACAAAATACTGGTATTGTGCGGCAGGCACGGGATAGTACCGCGCTCTGCGCACGTTTCGTTACGCTTTTCCTCGGATAGTCCGCTCTCAGGCCGTCGTCTGAAGCTCGACAAGGCGGGCAAAAACGCCCTGAGCAGCCATCAGCTCGTCATAGGTGCCCATTTCGACAATTCTGCCTTCCTTCATGACGACGATGCGGTCGACGCCGGCAATGGTCGAGAGCCTGTGCGCGACGATGAGACAGGTGCGGCCCGAACGCAGGCGATCCATCGCCTCGGCGACGTGCCTTTCGGTCTTGCTGTCGAGCGCGCTCGTTGCCTCGTCCATGATCAGAATCGGCGCATTGCGCAGGAAGGCGCGAGCAATGGAAATGCGCTGCTTCTGGCCGCCGGAGAAGAGGCTTCCGCCCTCGCCGGTTCGCGTCTCGAGCCCTTCGGGAAGCTCGGCCACCATCTCGGTCAGAGACGCAGCTTCAAGCGCTTCCTGAATCTGTTCGTCAGTGACGTTCTCAAGACCATAGGTCAGATTGTTTCTCAGCGTGTCGTCGAAGATCACGACATCCTGCGTGACGAAGGCAAGCTTCTTGCGCAGGCTGCCGAGCCTGAAGTCTCGAATATCCTCGCCGTCGATCAGAACGCGCCCGGATTCGGGATCGGCAAAACGCGGCAGCAGATTGATGAGCGTCGACTTGCCGGAACCCGACTGGCCCACGACGGCAATGCGCTCGCCGGGACGAACGGTGAGATTGAAGTCCCTGACGGCCGGCTCATCCTTGCCGGGATAGCGCACGACAACGTTCTCAAACGTAATGCCGCCTTCGCCCGGCTCGATTTCAAGTTCCTTGTCGCCTTCGGTCTCGGCCTGAGAATCGAGCGTCTCGAAGATGCTGCGCGCCGCAACGGAAATGCTCGCGAACGTGCCGCTCAAGCCCGAAAGATGCTGAATCGGATCTCGGAGAAGAAGCAGCGCAGAGAGGAAGGTGACGAACTGCCCGATCGTGAGCATCCCCTTCTGAGCCTGATAAAGGGCAACGCCCACGACAAACGCGATGGCGACAAGCGTGAGAATCTGCGTGGCGGGCGTCGAGAGCGCATTGAACTTGATGCCCTTCAGAGTCAGCGAATAGATGCGCTCGTTGACCTTGGCAAAACGCTTTTCCTCGAAATCGTACGTATTGCTCACCTTGACAAGGCTTTCGGCCTCATAGGTTTCCTGAACACGCGAAATCATGCTGCCCAGAGTTTCCTGACTCTCCTTCACAATCTTGCGGATGCGGCGGGAAATCACGCGAAGCGTGACGGCCAGCGCCGGAACAATCACGAATGTAACGAGCGTCAGCTTCCAGTCATGCCAAAAGAGCACGGCCAGGAGCGCCACCACCTGAACCGAATCTCGCACCAGCACGATGATGGACTGCACGGCGCCGGAAAGCGCGATCGTTGCTTCGTTGACGAACTTCGAACTGATGCGGCCCGTCGTATTGCGCTGATACTCAGCCTCAGGCCAGTGAAGAATGGTGTCGAACAGCTGTGTGCGAAGCTTGACCAGCACGGCCTGGCTCACCTGAGCCATCAAAACGGTGCTCATCACAGTGCTGACGGCAAAAATCAGGGTCACGCCGACCAGTGCCAGCGGCGCCAGATAAACTAGCGAGCCGTCCTGGCCATAAAAACCCATGTCCAGCATCTTGCCGAGCAGCGTCGCCGTAAGGGACGACATGCTTGCCGACCCCATGAGGAAGACCACGGCCAAAGCGATGCGCCACTTGTGAGAGAGGAAATACTTGTAGAGGCGGAGCAATTCCGGATCAAACTTGTCCTTCCACGTCATGCCGTCACCTCGGTCGTCTGGTTGTCATTCTTCTTGCTGCCGTGAGTATCAAGCGCCTGAAGCCTGGACAATTCGGCGAAAAGCCCGTTCTGCTTGAGAAGCTCTTCCCTTGTGCCCATTTCCTTCACCTGACCCTCGGCCATGGCTACGATCAGATTCGCATGCTCAATGGTGGCAAAGCGATGGGCCACCATGAACGTCGTGCGTCCCTTCATCAGGGTCAGCAGAGCATCCTTGATCTTTTCCTCGCTTTCACTGTCAAGCGCACTCGTCGCCTCGTCGAGAATCAGGATCGGCGTATTGCGCAGGAATGCTCTCGCAATCGACACACGCTGCTTCTGGCCACCCGAGAGCTGGCCGCCAGCCTCGCCGACAGGCGTGTCAAGCCCCTGAGGCAGGGATTTGATGAATTCGGTCAGAGCCGCCGCTTCAACGGCCTTCCAAACCTGCTCTTCCGTTGCATCCGGCGTGCCGTACATGATGTTGTTGCGGATCGTGTCATCAAAGAGGATCACGTCCTGCGAAACAATCGCAAGGTGCCGGCGAAGAGATTCAAGCGTCAGGCTTTGAGCGTCCACGCCGTCAATCAGGATGCGGCCTTCAGTCGGATTCCAGAAACGCGGGATCATGTGCACCAGCGTGCTCTTCCCGGATCCGGAAAGCCCCACCAGAGCGACGCAGTCGCCGGCCTTCAATTTCAGATTAAAGTCATGAACGGCATCACGATCCGCATTCGGATAGCGCAGGGACACGTGTTCAAAGACAAAATCGCCTCGGCATGCCTTGAGCTCGACCGTACCGTTGTCTGCCTCATCCGCGTCATTCAAAATGCTGAAGATGCTCTCGGCGGCAACCGCCATCATGACAAAGCCGGAGTTAACCCCGGACAAATTGCGAAGCGGCGGCATCAGGAGCAGCAGGGCGGCCAGAAAGGTCACGAAGTCGCCCATGGTGATCATGCCCTGACTGATCTGGAACATGGCAAATCCGAGCACGACGGCAACGCCGGACATGAAGATGAGCTGAGTGAGCGGCGTGCCCATTGACGTCACCTTCGTCATGTCGACCATCATTTTGCTGACGCCGTCATTAATGTCCTTGAATCGATTGCTTTCCAGAGCATACGCATCGGAGAGCTTGACCAGGCGGTGTCCTTCGCAAATCTCCTTCACCCTCTCAAGAACAGTGGCAAAGGAAGACTGACACGACTGCATGATCTTCTTCATGCGCTTGTTGATCCAGCGCAGAAGCATGACGATGACCGGCGCAATGACAAGGCTCGCAGCAGCAAGCATCCAGTTGTTCCAAACGAGCATGCAGGTCAGCGCCACCACCTGAATGCTGTCGCGCACGAGAATGATGCAGGATTTGCTGGCATTCGAAAGCGCCACGTTTGCTTCAAACACAAACTTGGACGTCACATTGCCGGTCGAATTTCTCTGATAGGTCTCGGCCGGCCAGCGAAGAAGCTTGTGAAAAATCTGGCTTCTCAACTTTAAAAGCACGCTCTGACTGGTTTTGCCGAGCAAGTAATTGCTCATGAACATGCTTCCGCCGTGAAGGAAGGCGATAAGGATGAGCGCCACGGGAGCGCCGATCACAATCCATTCCTGCTGCTCATAGAAGCCGGCATCGGTCATCTTTCCGAGAAGCGTTGCGATAAGCGATGAACTTGCGCCCGCGCAAACCATGAAGACGACGGACATGATGAGCTTGCCTTTGTGAGGCTTCAGATATCCGATCAGCTTGAGAAGGCTCGGGTTGAGCTTGGACTTTAGTCGTTGAATAAGTGACATGGAGTGAGGTGTGCTGGCTGCCGGAGACTGTACGCTCCGGGCAGGAGAATCCCGCCGGTGCCATCGGCATGATGGCCGGGATCATGATTTCCGTGTATGCCGCTATTGTACAGAGACGACTCGCCGCGGCAAACACGGAAATGCAATGTATCTATTTGAGACCTTTATGCTTAGCGGGCGGCAAGGCGCTCGCGGGTCTTGGCGCGCACGGCGCAGTCGAGCTCGATGATCTCGTCCACGGAACCGGGAAGAGGCGCAGCAATGCTGTCCATCATGCCGCGCACCGTGCTGAAGATGTCGGTAAATCCGATGCGCCCCTCAAGGAAGGCCTCGACCGCAATCTCATTGGCGGCATTAAGAACAATGGTCGCTCCGCCGCCTGCGGCAAGCGCATCGTAGGCGGCCTGAAGCAGCGGGAAGGTCTTCGTGTCGGGTTCTTCAAAGGTAAGCCTGCCGATCTCGGCAAGGCTCAGGCGCTTCGCACAACCGTCCAGCCTTTCGGGCCAGCCTAGCGAATAAGCAATAGGCGTGCGCATGTCGGCCGAACCGAGCTGGGCAATGACGGCGCCGTCCTCAAATTCAACGGCCGAATGCACGATGCTCTCGGGATGCACAACCACCTTGATGCGCTCAGGTTCAAAATCAAAGAGCCAGCGCGCTTCAATCACCTCAAGCCCCTTGTTCATGAGGCTCGCAGAGTCAACACTAATCTTGCGGCCCATCGACCACTTCGGATGAGCAACGGCCTGAGCAGGGGTAATACCCTCAAGATTCGTACGACCGCGGAACGGGCCGCCCGACGCCGTCAGCACGATACGGGCACCCGCCCTCGCCTTTTCGGTTGCGCCGGAAAGACACTGGAAGATCGCATTGTGCTCGCTGTCAACGGGCAGAAGCTCGCAGCCCGCGTTTCTGACAGTTTCCATCAACAGGCGTCCACCGCAAACCACGCTCTCCTTATTGGCAAGAAGAAGGCGCTTGCCGGCACGTGCGGCAGCAAAAGTCGGCGCAACGCCTGCAGCTCCCACCACCGCCTGAACGACAACATCTGTGTCGGGATCATCCGCCAGACGTGAAACAGCGTCAGCCCCGCCGAGAACTTCAATATCGCCGAGCCCAACCGTGCAAAGCGCCTGTTCGAGTTCGTCAACCTTCGAAGCATCGGCAATGACGGCGCGCTTCGGATGCGCGGAGAGGCAGACGTCCACCAGCGGCTCCACACGGGAGCCGCCCGCTACGGCGTGAACGCTGAAGCGCTCCGGATAACGCGAAACGACGTCAAGCGTCGAGCGGCCGATGCTTCCCGTTGCGCCGAGAATCGTGATGGACTGTGTCATGT
>CAKQKT010000009.1 GCA_934249275.1 uncultured Sutterella sp.
TCAGTTTGAAGAACGCAAGAGATCAAACCCTTACTTTTGGGGCGATTCTTAGTTCAGACAATTGGGAATCCTTTAGTTGAAACAGGGTGCTAACGGTTGTTTTCAACGGCATCAAGCACAATGCCGGGGGTCAGAAGTTCGGGGAGAACCTGAACAGTGCCGTCGGGCCTGTAGAGCAGGTACAGGGGTACGCCGGAACGACCAAAACGCGCAAGAATGTCCGTGATCGCAGGATCACGGTTTGTCCAGTCTCCGACGAGGAGCATGAAATTCTTGTCACGGAAGGCGGTCTGCACATCGTCTCGATCAAGGGCGGCTATTTTGTTGGCCTGGCAGGTGACACACCAGGCGGCCGTAAAGTCGACGAAGACTGGATGTCCTTCGGCGAGTGCAGCCTTAACGGCTGTTTCGGACCAAGGCTGCCAGGCGCCTCGGCCGCGAGATGCTGCTCGGTCAAATTCGCCAGTAGCAATGGCTGCGATTGCAGCGGCGGCCAGAAAGGCGGTCACTCCCATCAGAATGCGGTTGCGTCCGCGTCCCCACTGTTCACGTCCCAAGAGCCATAGTGCAATGGCCGCGGAACTGCAGCCGGCCAGCATCAGGAGCATGCCGTTGAGGTTGACTTGTTTGGATAAGACCCAACCGAGCCAGATGACGGCAAGCGCCATCGGAATTGCCATGACCTTGCGGAAGATGTCCATCCAAGCGCCGGGTTTGGGAAGCATTCGAGACCAACCGGGGAAAATGCAGAGCAGAAGCCACGGAAGCGCCATGCCGAGCCCGAGAGCCAGGAAGACTGCAATTGCTTCAATGGCGGGTTGTGTTACGGCGTAGCCCAAGGCTGCTCCCATGAAGGGGGCGGTGCACGGACTGGCGACGATCACGGCGAGAATGCCTGTGAAGAATGAGCTGGCAGTGCCTGTTTTTGGCGCACTGCGTGCAACGCGAGAATCGGCGAGATGGCTGGCCGCTGTGAATTCGAAGATGCCGAGCAGGTTGATTGTGATGGCGACGAAAAGCACGAGCAACAGAGAGACGACCCAAGGACTCTGAAGCTGGAAGCCCCAGCCGAGCGCCATTCCCACTCCTCTGAGAGTAAGAAGTGCGCCGGACAGTGCGCACATCGTGACGAGAACGCCGCCAGTGAAGGCAATGCCGTGTGGCAAAAGCTTTTCGCCTTTGCGGAAGCCCTCAATAAGCTGCAGGATCTTGAGCGAGAGAATCGGGAAGACGCAGGGCATCAGGTTGAGAATTAGGCCGCCAAGGAATGCAAAGAAGATCGCAGTCACGGTCGTTACCGATGCGGAGGAATCGGTGACGGGAAGCGCGCCCGAGAAGGCAGCGGGTTTGGGAACGGTTCCTTTTTCCAAAGGAAACGATGTTTCGATTGCCCAGCCTCCTGCGGAGGGGCCGCCGTCGCCGACAAATACACCCGAGAGCGTATTGCGGGGATTTTGAAGGAAGTCGGAGTCAAGCGTAAGAAGGAGCGAGGTGCTTCCATCTTCTTCGGTTTGGTGGCGCGGTTCCTCGGAAAGCTTCAGAACGCGCTCGTCGAGCGGATAAAAGGAGAGATCCTTTTCGACGTGCACTTCAGAGGCCGGGATGGTTACTTTGAGACGGTCCTCTTCGTAGACGGCACGAATGCTGCTGAGATCAGTCACCTCGGGCACATCGACAATGGCGTTCGAGACGAGGTCGGCGGAGTCAGAGGGTCTGGGGGCGACTTCGTAAGGCAGGGTGATTGATGCCGTTCCTTCGCCCGGAATGCAGACATCCTTGCAGGCCAGATACGAGACATGGATGCTGATATGGGCGGAACGCCCTTCGGGAAAGCGTGGCACTTCGGCTTCAAAAGGGAAGACGGCCGTGCCGCCGTAAGAAAAGCTGACAATTCCCTTGTCGTTATGACGTTCGGGGAGTGGAAAGCGAGGATCGGAAAGGCGAATATCCTTCGGAGCTGTGAAGCTGAACTGTGTGGTGAGTCCGGCGTCGCCAGGCATGCGCCAGTATGTGTGCCAGCCCGGCGCATGTTCGAGCACCACGGCGAGAAGATTTTCCGCCTGAGGGGTGAGTCCCTTGTTTTGAGCGACAAGCCGCACGGTGACGCTCGGCTCGGACGCGGGCTGTGCCGAGCGATCGAGCGTCGAGAGAAAATCACGGGCCCCGGAGGCCCAAGAGGAGGCCGCAGCGGCGCAAAGTGCGGCTGCGGCAAGCCAGGTCTTGACGGAACCCATGGTCTTCCTTTTTGCTATGCCTTTGTTAGGCGGCAATTTCAGCAAACGTTTCGCGGGCGGCGGCGATGGTCGCATCAATGACTTCGTCGGTGTGCATGATCGAAACGAAGCCGGCTTCGAAGACGGACGGAGCAAAATAGACGCCGCGTTCAAGCATGCCGTGGAAGAAACGGTTGAACGTTTCAGTGTCGGACTTCATCACGTCGGCAAAGCCGTGCGGGATGGACGGCAGGAAGTAAAGGCCGAACATGCCGCCGACGCTGTCGGCGCAGAAGGTGATGCCGTTTTCCTGAGCGGCGGACGTGAGCCCCTTGACGAGGCGGTCGGCAGCGTGCGAGAGCTTGTCCTGAAAGCCGGGAGCCTGAATGCCCTTGAGGGTGGCGAGACCGCAGGCGACGGCAACGGGATTGCCGGAGAGCGTGCCGGCCTGATAAACAGGACCCAGCGGTGCGATCTGCTGCATGATTTCACGACGGCCGCCGAAGGCTGCGACGGGCATGCCGCCGCCAATCACCTTGCCGAGCATCGTGAGGTCGGGTTCGATGCCGTAGAAGGCCTGAGCGCCGCCCTGAGCTACACGGAATCCCGTCATCACTTCGTCGACGATGAGGACGGCGCCGTACTTGGTGCAGAGCTCTCGCATCGTGCGAAGGAATTCGATATTGCCGCGAACCATGTTCATGTTGCCGGCCACGGCTTCAACAATTACGCAGGCGATGTCGTCGCCCCACTGAGCGAAGGCGTCTTCAAGCTGCTGCGGGTTGTTGTACTCGAGAACGAGCGTGTGTTCCGTCACGGAGGCCGGAACGCCGGCGGAGGACGGATTGCCGAAGGTAAGCATGCCCGAGCCGGCCTTGACGAGAAGCGAGTCGGAGTGGCCGTGGTAGCAGCCCTCGAACTTGATGATCTTGTTGCGCCCCGTATAGCCGCGGGCGAGTCGAATGGCAGACATGCCGGCTTCCGTGCCGGAGCTGACGAGACGAACCTGATCCATGGACGGCACGAGCTTGCGGACTTCTTCGGCGATGAGCGTTTCGCCCTGCGTGACGGCGCCGAAGGAAAGTCCCTTGGAAACGGCTTCGTCGACGGCGGCGATGACTTCATCATTGTTGTGGCCGAGAATCATCGGCCCCCAGGAGAGAATGTAGTCAATGAACTGCTTGCCGGTCGCGTCCCACATGTAGGGACCCTTGGCGTGATCAATGAAGCGCGGGGAACCGCCGACGGAGCGGAAGGCACGCACGGGAGAATTCACCCCGCCCGGAATAGAGATCTGCGCACGCTGGAAGAGTTCGTCATTGAGGTCCATTTGTTCAACTCCTGAAAGCCTGAAACATGTCCTCGACGGCCTTTCTTGGGGCGGCCGATGAGGATGAAAACTGAAAAAAAGGCGGCCTTCGAAGCAGGCCGCCCGAAAATCTTTAAATTGTACCGAAACAGTCTGAACGCACCGTTAACGAATGTTCCGAAAACGTTGCGGGCTGAGACTGCGGAGGGTTAGAACGCCATGCCCAGCGAGAGAGTGAAGTCGGTCGACATGGGCTTGAGCACGTAGTTGTCTTCGCGGCCTTCAACCGTGCCCTTGTAGCGGGCGAATGACGTGAACATTTCTGCATTGAGGAAGATGTTCTTGGTAAGCGCGTAAGTTGTACCGAGCGAGGTGACGAGATGGAGGCTGTCGTCCTTGCCGGCGGGTCCCTTCATCTTGGAATAACCCAGGCCGCCGCCGCCATAGAGCCGCAGACTGTCGAGAGCGTCGATGTTGTACTGAAGCTGAACTGCCCAGGTCTGGAATCGATAGGAGCGGCTCGTGTCCGTACCGGCCGTCTTGATGTCGTGCTCGGAGCGGCGGTAGGAAATATCGGTCGCCCAGTTGCGTCCCGAGTAATGGCGCATGCCGACATGCCAGGAGCTGTCGTTCTTGACGGTGCTCGGTGAATACTCCTCGCCGTTGTCCATGTATTCCCAGCCCAGGCCGCCGTAAATATAGTTGCGGTCGCTGCTCCAGGCGCTCGTCGCGGGCAGCGGCAGGTCTCGACGCTTGGCGTCGTCGATCGTGATCGTGGAATAGAAGAAGAATACGTTTGTAACCGGAATGTACACGCCGTAGAAGGAGACGTCGTCCGTGCCCACCTTGGCCACAGGCAGCGGCATCGGGAAGGGGATCCACATGTAGTCGCCGCGAGCGGAGATGGAGGCAAGGTAGCCGGCGCCGACATGAAGTCCCGTGCCGGCGATCGGCCAGCGGGCGACCCACTGGTAGCCTGCGACCGGTTCGGGGCGGTAGTTGGAGTCAACAAAGGTCACGAGGAATAGAGTGCGTTCGTTACCGCGCTCGTCGATGACTTGACGACCAAGCCCCATGCCGAAGGGATAGCCGTTTTCCTCGGCGCGGTTGTCCCAGCACCAGCTGGGGTGGTTCGTGTAGGTCGGAACAATCCAGACGTTGCTGCCGTTCTTCATGATGGCCTGAGAGCCGCGGACGGTGTCCTGCCAGAAGGAACCAAAATCGCCGGGGCGTTCGGCGGAGGAAGATACGTAGCCGGCCGGCGTTGTGTCAATTATGGCTTCGAGAAAACCGGCGTGAGCCTGGCCGGCGGCGAAGACTGCGACTGCCGATGCCGCGGCAAGCGGTTTCATTTTGATATTCATGGCTTTGTAGGTGCCGCCGGCAGCGAGCCGGGCAGCTTTAATTGTGTGCTTTGTTTGGGGGATTGGCGAGGATCGCAAAACTCGTCATTGTCTCACATGGAATGAGGGGCGGCGTCAAAAGCAGGCGGAAAACTCGAGAAATGGGTTGAAAAATCACGTCAAAGCGGGTAGAGTGCCTCCCCTGACTGCGAAACTTTTCCAGACGATCGTCGGCGGAGCAATCCGCGGGAGGAAAGTCCGGACTCCGCAGGGCACCGTAGCAGCTAACGGCTGTCCGCCGCGAGGCGAGGATTAGAGCAACAGAGACGAGCCGGCGTTAGGGTCGGTTGAAACGGGCAATCTCTACGGGGAGCAACATCAAATAGGCAGCCGATGGTTCGGCCCGGACCGGCTGCGGGTAGATGGCTTGAGGCGCCGCGCGAGCGTCGTCCTAGACGAATGATCGTCACTGCGTTTTCGGACGCGGAACATAATCCGGCTTATCGGGGGAGTTTCCGGTCATCCAATAGCAAAAGAGGGGTTCGGCGCAAGCCGAACCCCTCTTTAATTTTTTACTTGTGCGTAGATCGATAGGATCAGCAGATGGCAGCTTCGGCCTCAGCGCGGCGCACCTTGATGCGGCCGTCAACTGCGATCGGTTCCCCTGTCTTTTCCGAGATCATGAGCGGATTGATGTCGAGCTCATCGATGAAGGGGAGGTCTGCCACGAGCTGGGAGAGACGAAGAAGTGTTTCTTCAACCTTCGAAATGTCGGCCGGCATTGTGCCGCGAGCGCCCTGAAGAAGCTTGTAGGCTTTGACGGCACGAACCATGTCGTGTGCATCGGCGTCCGTGATCGGAGCAATGCGGAAGGAGACGTCCTTCATGACTTCGACAAACACGCCGCCGAGGCCGAACATCAGCATGGGACCGTACTGAGGGTCGGTGGCGATGCCGCAGACCATTTCTCGGGAGCCTCGAACCATTTCCTGAATGATGACGCCTTCGAGGCCGTTCAAAAGACCGCGGGCGTCAAGCTTTGCAACGAGGTCGCGATATTCGGTGCGGAGCGCTTCGGCTGAGCCGATATTGACGCGTACGCCGCCAACATCGGTCTTGTGAGACGTGGTTTTGGAAGTCATCTTCATGACAACGGGATAGCCGATGCGATCGGCGACGGCCACGGCTTCGTCTTCGCTTTCGGCAAAGCCGGAACGGCAGACGCGGACGCCGTAGGCGTCGAGAACGTCAATGCTTTCGCGCGTCGTAAGCTGTTCGCGGCCGTCAGCAAGTGCGGTGCGGATGATTTCATGGGCGCGTTCGGCGTCAATCGGGAAGTTGGGGAGACGTCCTTCGGGACGTTCAATCCAAAGACGCTGCTCGTTAAGGCGAGCCAGCCCTTCGACAGCTTCTTCAACGTACATGAAGAAGGGAACATTGACATCTGCGGCGGAGAAGGCCGTGAAGAACTCGCTCTTCGTCATGAAGACGCCGACGACGGGTTTTTCTGGATGCTGAGCCTTGATGTCCATGATTGCATTGGCGACATCCGTGTCCTTGAGACCAAGGAAGGGCAAATAGATCGTGATGACCATGTCGACGTTCGGATCGGCAAGCACGGTTTCGAGCGTTTGGCGGTAGTGCTCGATAGGGGCGGAGGCAATCATGTCCACAGGATTTTTGACGGAAGCTGCAGCTGGCAGGAAGCTGCGGAGCTTTGCCTTGGTTTCCTCCGTCAGTTCGGCCATCTTCATGCCCTTTTCACAAATTGCGTCGGTTCCCATGATGCCCGGACCGCCGGAATTCGTAACGATGGCGACACGGTCACCCTTGGGAATGGGACAGTTGGCAAAGACTTTGGCAGTCGCAAAAAGGTTCTTGAGGGAAAATTCGCGAATAACGCCGGATTGGCGAAGAAGTGCGTCGGCGGCGAGGTCGGCTCCCGCCAGACTGCCGGTATGTGACGAGGCAGCGGAGGCGCCTGCGGCCGAGCGGCCGGCCTTCAGGGCGAGCACGGGCTTCTTTTTGGAGAGGCGCGAGGCAATGCGTCGGAAGTTGGACGGGTTATGGATGGATTCCATGTAGAGGAGGATCTGCTTGACGTCCTCGTCGTTTTCCCAGTATTCGAGTGCTGTCTCTGCGTTTACGTCGGCCTGGTTGCCGATCGAGATGAATTGTGCAAAGCCGAGGTTGAGATCGCGAAGAATGTTGAGAATGCCGCCGCCAAGAGCACCCGACTGCGAGACGAAGCCGATGTTTCCGCGTTCGGGAAGTGCTTCGGCAAAGCATGCGTCCATGCGCACGTCGGGGTGGGTGTTGACGACGCCGAGACAGTTGGGCCCGACGCAGCGCATGCCGTACTTGCGCACGCGCTCAAGGAGTTCGGCTTCGAGTTCGGCGCCGTCGGCTCCGGTTTCCTTAAAGCCGGCGGAGATGATGCAAAGGCCCTTGATGCCCTTCTCGTGGCATTGATCGATGGTCTGAAGCACGAAGCGTGCGTTCACGATGACGACGGCGAGATCCACGTCTCCCGGAATATCAAGCACCGTTGGGTGAACGGGCAATCCTTCGATGACGCCGCCTTTGGGGTTGACCGGATAGATCGGGCCGGCATAACCGTATTCACGCAGGCGCTTCATGATGTCCGAGCCGATGGTGTGCTGCTTGGTAGAGGCGCCGACGACCGCGATCGAGCGGGGCTTCATGATCTTGTCAAGGATGTTCATAGGTGTCAGATCGATGGATGGAATCGAAGGATGGATTCGAGACGGACTTCGGCGAAAAAATAAGCACGCGAATCAGGTTGTGCGGCGATTCTCCGGAGCCAATTTGTCAAGCCTATCACATGATGGGCGGCTAGCCATGCAGGCTAAGGCGAATTCTCTATCCCGCAGGTATGTTGTTGAGGTCGAAAAAAGATGTTGCCTGCCTTGACCGTCGGACGCCTTGACGCTAAAGTGAGACTGCAGAAGTGGGAAAAAGTGGGGAGGTCTGTCGACGGTCTCCGGTTCGCGCGATAACGGAACGGTTGGTTACGGGAGGGACGAAGGTGTTTCAAGGCACTTCGCTCTTGTCATTGGATCAAAAAGGGCGCCTGTCGATGCCAGCTAGGCATCGGGAGGCTCTTGCCGTTTTGTGCGGGGGAAGGCTGACGATCACGAGGCATCCGGACGGCTGTCTGGTTTTATATCCGGCGCCCGTCTGGGAGGAAAAGCGCAGGGCTCTGGCGAAGCTGCCGTATTCGGCGCGCGCCTTTGTTCGATATGTCCTCGGGAGCGCCGTGGATTTGGAACCCGACCGTGCAGGACGAATTCTGATCCCCTCTGAACTCAGGCTGATGTGTGCGCTAGACAAGGAAGTTGCGCTGCTCGGCATGGGCGAACACTTTGAACTGTGGGACAGAAGCACGCTTGAGGCGCGCGAGCGGGAGTCGCTCGAGGCCGGGCTGGATGCCGCGGACTTCTCGTTCTGATTGTGAAGAATTTTTGGGGGCGAAGCTTCAGGCCTCGCCCCATATCGTATGTGAGTTGTGGGCGTGAGCGAGGCATTCATTCATCTGTCGGTTTTGGGCGAGGAAGCTCCTGAGGCGCTGGTTGGCAATCCGGATGGGCTTTACATCGACGGAACATTCGGGCGCGGAGGACATTCGCGCCGCATTCTTGAAAGGTTGTCTTCAAAGGGACGACTTATTGCATTTGACCGCGACCCGCAGGCGGTTGAAGTTGCCAGAACCTGGACGGATCCGAGATTTGCGATCATTCATGAGCCTTTCTCGACGATGAAGGCTTCTCTTGCGGCGATCGGCGTTCATGAAGCCGACGGCATATTTTTGGACATCGGCGTTTCTTCGCCTCAGATTGACGATGCCTCGCGCGGCTTTTCATTCCGCTTTGACGGCCCGCTTGACATGCGCATGGATACCACGCGCGGCGTGACTGCTGCTGAGTGGCTCGCGCAGGCTGAAGAGCGCGACATACGTCATGTAATCAGTCTTTACGGCGAAGAGCGCTTTGCCGGTCCTATCGCGCGTGCGATCATTGCTCGCAGGAAGACGAAGCCTCTGGAGACGACCCGCGAGCTTGCTGATCTTGTTGCGAGCGTAGTGCCTCGCAATCGCAAGGATGCCGGACAGCATCCGGCTACGCGCACTTTCCAGGCTGTGAGAATCGAGGTGAATCACGAACTCGACGAACTCAAGGAGGCGCTTGATGCTGCGGGCGAGCTTCTCAAGCCGGAAGGCCGTCTTGCCGTCATTACTTTCCATTCGCTAGAGGATCGCATTGTCAAGCACTTTTTTGACCGAACGGCGCATCCAGAGCGCGGGTTGGATCCTAGGCTTCCGCTCACGAACGACATGCTGCCCAAGCCTCTTTTCGACAATGTCGAGCGCATCAAGCCTTCTGAGACCGAATGCGAGGTGAATCCTCGCGCGCGTTCTGCCATTCTCCGCGTTGGCGTGCGTACTGCATCGTCCTGGCGTCCGGAGGACGGGGCATGCGCCAGGTAAACAACATGGATTTGGCTGTCGTAAGCGTGCTGGGGGTGGTTCTCTTTGTGCTTGCGATGACGCTCGTAAATGTTCAGTACCGGGCTCGAACGCTGTTTGTAGAACATGAGCGTGCCGTTGACGTAGGCCGCAAACTGGCGGATGACGAGGCCAATCTTCTCTTGAAGGTGCGCAAGGCGTCGCTTCCGGGAAGCATTGCCGAAGGTGCGGGCTCGCTCGGTCTGGAAGTGGCCCGCGGCGAAAATACTGTGAACCTGGTGGTGGATGAATATCACCGGGTTACGTTCGCGCCCGATACGGCGGTCGGACAGCCTCTTGAGGCGGCGAAGCAGTCGACTGACGAGTCAGTCTCTTCACAAGGGAGGCATCCATGAGGTTTTCTCCTCTTGATTGGATTGAACGTCTGGCGCTTGCCGTATGGGAGAAGGCGGCGGATTTGCTTGCAAAGGATCGGCAGGCCAAGAAGGCTGCTCCCGAGCGCGCGGCAGATCCCCTTATCGTCGTTCGTATTCCGCCTCAGCGAACTTATTATGCGTTTTTTGGGATCGTGATGCTTTTTATCGTTCTTGCAGGCAGATCTTTCTACCTGCAGGTTTTCGATAATGACTTTCTTCAGAACGAAGGCGAAAAACGATTTGCCCGCACGATTACGATTCAGGGGGCGCGCGGTGAAATTCTCGATCGAAACGGCATCGTGCTTGCTTCAAGCCAGCCTTGCCGCAGCGTTTGGGCCGACCCTGCGATAGTGCCTCGTAGTTCGAGTGAGGAGAAGCGGCAGCTGCGCGAGCTTGCCAAGCTTCTCGACATGAAATATTCCGATCTCCTAAAAAAGCTTGATCACAGTTCGTCCCCCAATTTTGTATATTTAGCACGCAATCGTGATCTCGGTCTGGCCAAGTCCGTGAATGAGCTTCACATTCCCGGCATCGGCATGTCGCCGGAAATGCGCCGCCGGTATCCCGATGGTCCGGTAATGGCTCACATTTTGGGCTATACGGGTGCGGACGATCATGGTCAGGAGGGCGTAGAGCTTGCGCGCGATAGAGTGCTTTCCGGACGCGCCGGATCCAGGCGCGTTATTCGCGATCGTCATGGGCGCATTGTGGATGACGTATGGGCCAAGGAAAGCGAAGCGGGCACCAATGTGACGCTGGCGATCGACTCAAGAGTGCAGTTCATTGCCTATGAGGCGCTCAAGGCTGCGGTTGAACGCCATCAGGCCAAGGCGGGTGCTGTTGTGGTTGCCGACGTCAATACGGGGGAGATCATAGCGCTTGCCAATGAGCCTACTTATGATCCGAACGACCGTTCCACGGTTCTATTCGAACGTGTGAGAAACCGCGTGCTTACCGATCAGTTCGAGCCCGGTTCCACGATGAAGCCCTTTGCCATTGCAAAGGCGCTCGACATGGGGCTTATCGATCCGCTCACGACCATTCAGACTTCGCCCGGCAAGCTTACGATTGGTGATCGAACGATTGGCGATACGCACGACTATGGTCTTTTGACGGTAGCGGAAGTTGTGGCCAAATCGTCCAATATCGGTACGGCGAAGATCGCTCTGGAGATTTCGCCTCAGACGCTTTATGAGACATATTCGGAGTTGGGATTCGGCAATGCGCCCAAAATCGGCTTTCCGGGCGCAACTTCCGGACGCCTTCGTCCGGGCAAGAGCTGGCGTCCGGTCGAGCAAGCGACGATCTCATATGGCCATGGCGTGACCGTTTCCCTCATGCAACTTGTCAGGGCATATACGGCGCTCGCGAGAAACGGCGATGTGATTGATCTTACGCTTTTCAAGCGAGAGCCTGGCGAAACGGTGACCGGAACGCAGGTGTTCAAGCCTGAAACCGCTCGTCGCATGCGCGCCATGATGATGGCGACGGTGCAGCGCGGCGGGACGGCCTCGAACGTCAATGTGGCGGGATACTCGGTTGCCGGCAAGACAGGGACGGCCAATAAGGTCAAGAACGGGCAGTACACGCGTGACGTGGTGGCGAGCTTCGTGGGCATTGTGCCCGCAACTCAGCCTCGCTTTGTTGTAGCTGTTATGGTCGACGAACCCAAGAAGGGGCGATTCGGCGGTCTTGTGGCTGCGCCGGTTTTCAATGAGGTGGCTACGGGAGCGCTTCGCACTCTGATGGTTACGCCTGACGACAAGACAACACCAACAGGCGGCGGGCTTCTCGCGAAGGTAAGACACTGACAATGGAATGAATGTAAAGATGAACAAGTCGATGAATGAAGTGACGGTCTGGCTCAAGGGGCTGGTGCACGAAGGCGCTCATTTGAGGCTCGACAGCCGCAGCGTGAAGCCTGGCGACGTATTTGTTGCCGTTCCGGGGCTGAAGACTGATGGTCGTGCCTTTATTCGCGTGGCAGCTGCGCGCGGAGCGGCTGGGGTGCTGATGGAAACACCCGAGGGAGCGTCCGATGCCGAGCGTTTCCCGATCGCGAGCCTGTCGGTTGACGATCTTTCGAAGCATCTTGGCGAGGTGGCCGCTGCTTTTTACGGCGATCCGTCTTCAAGCATGACGGGGATTGCCGTGACGGGTACGAACGGCAAGACGACCACCACTCACTGGATTGCCGCGCTGCTTACGAACTTTGGCACTCCCTGTGCCGTCATGGGCACGGTGGGTTGCAAGTTTGAAGGAAAGACCATTGACATGCCGGCTCTGACGACTCCGGATGCCGTGAGTCTTCAGGGCGTTTACGCTGATCTTGAAAAGAGCGGCGCCAAGGCCTTTGCGGTCGAAGCCAGCTCGATCGGCTTGGAGCAGGGGCGCATGACGGGGTCGCATTTCGATACAGCCGTCTTCACAAATCTGACGCGCGACCATTTGGATTATCACGTCACCATGGATGCCTATGCCGATGCCAAGGCTATTCTCTTTGCTTGGCCGGGACTCAGAACTGCGGTGGTTAATGCCGATGATCCCTATGCGGGACACATGGCAGAGGTTGCGGAAAAGAACGGAGCTGCCGTTTGGGCAACGACCATGACGGGGATCGTGCCTTTTAAGGCTGACCATGTTGTTGAGGCTTCGGGCGTTGAGGCAACCGAAGCTGGCACGCGCTTTGTGATGAAGGTGGACGGCACGGCGACTCTCGTGCATCTTGCTCAGGTTGGCGGGTTTAATGTTTCCAATTTCATTCAGGCGGCAGCCGTGCTGCTTGCGAAGGGTTGTGACGCTGAAAGGCTTGCGTCCTGGGCCGAATCGCTTGCCTCGCCCCCGGGGCGAATGCAGCTGATGCGTGCGGAAGGTGCTCCGCTTGCAGTCGTCGACTACAGTCATACGCCGGATGCGCTAGAAAAGGCTCTTGAGAGCCTGAGACCGGTGGCGGCTGCCAGAGGCGGCCGTCTTTGGGCGGTGTTCGGCTGCGGGGGCGACCGTGATGCGGGAAAGCGTCCGGTCATGGGCGGCATTGCCGTGAAGCTTGCTGACGAAGTGGTGGTTACAAGTGACAATCCGCGCACTGAGGATCCGAACGCAATCATTGCGGACATCACCGCTGGCGCTCAGAGCGCCCGGGTTGTAGCGGATCGCGCGGAAGCGATCCGTCATGCCATTGCAGAAGCCCGCGCGGCCGACGTTGTGCTCGTTGCCGGCAAGGGACATGAGGATTATCAGGAAATCAACGGCGTCAAGCATCATTTCAGTGACGTCGAAATGGTTAGGGAAGCATTTAACGAACGTCGTGTTCAGGTGTTGCGTGCACGCGAGGGAGTTTGATCATGGAAAGCCTCCAACAACTTTTGGAAACGCTTGAGCCGATCGTCGTTGCAGCGGCCGGAGATTTTTCGCAGTCTTATGAGGGCTTTTCGACGGATACTCGAACGGTGAGGGCGGGCAATGTCTTTGTCGCTCTTTCGGGGGAGCGCTTTGACGGTCATGACTTTGTTGTTAAGGCTGTCGAGGCGGGCGCCGTTTGCGCCATTGTCGAGCGCAAGGTGGATGTCGATATCGCTCAGATTGTTGTGACGGACTCGGGACTTGCCTTCGGGCTTGCGGCGCGAGCATGGCGCAATCGCTTTGCGCTGCCGCTTGCCGTTGTGGCGGGCAGCAACGGCAAGACCACGACGACGCAGATGCTTGCCTCAATTCTCCTTGCTCGTTGGGGAAAGGAGCGCATGTGCGCGACGGAGGGAAATTTCAACAATGAAGTGGGCGTCCCAAAGATGCTTCTGAAGCTGGCATTCATGCACCGCGGCGCGGTAATTGAATGCGGGATGAATCATAAGGGCGAAATGGCAAGACTCGCCGACTGGACGCGCCCGACCGTGGCGCTTCTTACCAACGCGCAGCGCGAGCATCAGGAGTTTCTCAAGGGAGTCGAGGAAACGGCTCGCGAAAACGGACTGGTGATCGTGGCATTGCCGGAGAGCGGCACGGCGGTGTATCCGGCAGACGATGCCTGCGCGAACATCTGGGCTGATCTGGCATTGGCCCGCGGTGTTGATGAATTGACTTATGCGACGGATCCCGATGTCGAGGCAGATGTGACGGGGCGACTGGAGGACGGCGAACTTGTGATTTCGACTGACGAAGGCGACGTGCTGCGCACGCAGCTTCGCATTGCGGGAAGTCATAACGTTCACAATGCTACGGGCGCCGCAGCGGCGGCTTTTGCGATGGGTATTGCTCCGGAGATCGTTGCCGCAGGTCTGGCGGCCTTCGAGCCGGTGCCCGGCCGCGGCACGCGAACCGTGAAGACGGATCTTGTTGTGATCGACGAGGCCTACAATGCCAATCCTGACAGCGTTCGCGCGGCTCTGAACGTACTTGCGGCCGAGGCGGGGCCACGGACTTTTGTTTTGGGGGACATGGGTGAGATCGGGGAAAATGCTGAAGACGCTCATCGCGAGGTGGGCGAATATGCTCGCTCGCAGGGCATTGATGCCTTCTACGCCTGTGGTCCGCTCTCCCGTCATGCAGTCGAGGCTTTTGGTGAAGGAGGTCGCTGGTTCGAAAACAGAGAGGATCTCATCAAGGCGCTCAGGGGATTGCATGGGACGGTGACCGTCAAGGCAAGCCACTTCATGGGGTTCGCGGCCGTCGTGCGCGCTTTGCAGGACAACTAATAATCAAGAACAAGAGAGCCTGAATTCACAGGCTTTGCAACATGCTTCTAGAACTTTTTCGCTCTATGGCCGAGAGGTATCCGGCCTTCAATGTCTTTAACTATCTGACGCTTCGTGCGGTGCTTGCCGCACTTACCGCTATGGCAATCGGGTTCGCGCTGGGGCCTTGCATGATCAGGCGCCTCAAGAACCTTCACTTTGGCCAGGCGGTGCGCACTGATGGACCTAAGACCCATCTCGTCAAGGACGGCACGCCTACGATGGGCGGCGCTCTCATTCTTTTCGCAATCACGGTATCGACCCTTTTGTGGGCTGATCTCTCCAATCGCTTCATTTGGGTCGTTCTCTTTGTGACGCTCGGCTACGGTGCAATCGGTTGGATCGACGATTATCGAAAGGTTGTTTATCACAATCCCAAGGGCATGAGCGCCCGGGAGAAGTTTTCCTGGCAGTCCGTGATCGGCGTAGCCGCCGCTTTTTATCTTGTTTTTGCGTTGTCCGTACCTGCAGGCGGGACGCTTACCGAGACGATTGCGGCCTGGGTTGAAGCCGGCTTCCCGCTCGATATTTCCGCCAATCTCCATCTTCTCATTCCCTGCTTCAAGGACATTGCGCTTCCGCTTGGCCTTCTGGGCTTCATCGTCTTCACGTATGTGGTGATTGTCGGCAGCTCCAATGCCGTGAATCTTACCGACGGTCTTGACGGTTTGGCGATTCTTCCCAGCGTCATGGTGGGAGGTGCGCTTGGGATCTTCGCCTATGTTGTAGGCCGTCCCGATTACGCGGGCTATCTGATCTTCCCGTATATTCCGGGAGCCGGCGAATTGGTTGTGATTGCAGGTGCGCTTCTCGGCGCAGGACTTGCCTTCCTTTGGTACAACGCTCATCCGGCTCAGGTTTTCATGGGCGACGTGGGAGCGCTGGCATTGGGCGGCTGCCTTGGCACGATGGCCGTCGTAACTCGTCAGGAGCTGGTGCTTGCCGTTATGGGTGGCGTCTTCGTCGTTGAAACGCTCTCCGTCATGATTCAGACGGTCTACTTCCGCCTTTCGCACGGCAAGCGCATTTTCCTGATGGCTCCCATCCACCATCACTTCGAACTCAAGGGGTGGAAGGAGACGCAGGTCGTCACGCGATTCTGGATCATCACGATGATCCTCGTGCTCATCGGTCTCTCGACGCTCAAGATTCGCTGAGAACCTTGAAACAAAACAGGATTTGAAAAGGACTGCTTGATCATGAAGCCGGAAGTTGAAAAGACTGTTCTCATTGTTGGACTTGGCGCATCCGGGCTTGCTTGCGCACATCATCTTGAGCGTCGCGGCTGGAAAATTAGAGCGGCTGATACGCGCGAAGCGCCGGCGGGTGCTGACAAGCTTCGGGCCGACATGCCCGGAGCAGAGATTTTCACGGGCGGTCTTCCGGAATCGCTGCTGAACGGTGTTTCACTTGTCGTGATGTCGCCGGGGCTCTCTCCTCACTATGGCGCGGCTGCGCCGCTCGTTGCCAAGTCTAAGGAATTTGGCATCGAGGTCGTGGGCGAGATCGAGCTCTTTGCGCGCGCGCTTTCGGATCTTGAGGCACGTACGGGCTATCGTCCGATCGTGATCGGCGTTACCGGCACGAATGGAAAGACCACAACGACGACGCTTGTCACCAAAATGGCGGCCGAAGGCGGCCGCCGCGCAATCGCTGCGGGCAATATCGGTCCCAATGCCGTGACTGAACTCGATAAGGCGATTGATGCGGGGGTGCTGCCTGAGGTGTGGGTGCTGGAACTCTCGAGTTTCCAGCTCGATACGACGAAGAGCCTCAAGTGCGCTTCCGCTGCGATTTTGAATGTCACCGAAGACCACCTCGACTGGCATGGTGGAATGAAGGCCTATGCTGAGGCAAAGGGCCGCATCTTCAAGCCGGAGACGATCCGTGTCGTCAATCGCGAGGATTCCGAGACGCTGAGGCTCGCTGAGGGCGGCTTTGTGCGCACATTCGGCGGCAGCATGCCGGTCAAGGCCGGCGAATACGGCTTGGTCAAGGGCGCGGATGGTCTGCTTTGGCTTGGACGAATGGAAGAAGACGCTTCCGAGCCCACTTTGTTTTGTCCGGAAAAATCGCTTCTTATTGCCGGTCGCCACAATGCAATGAATGCGCTTGCAGCGCTCGCTCTCATTGAGGCGGCGGGGCTTCCTATCGGTCCTGCTCTTTCTGCGCTTGCTGCGTATAAGGGCGAGCCTCACCGTGTCGAACGCGTGCTTGAGTGTGCGGGCGTCACTTTCATCGATGACTCCAAGGGCACCAATGTGGGGGCTGTGGCCGCAGCTGTTCGCGGCTTTGCCGCGCAGGGCCGCCGCATCCTCATTATTCTCGGCGGCGATGGCAAGGGACAGGACTTCTCACCGTTGGCTGAGGCCTTGGCGGGGACGGCGGGAGCCGTTGCCTTGATAGGTCGCGACGCTCCTTTGATTGAAAGGGCGCTTCGATCGACCGGCATTCCCATGGCGCGTCTGTCAACGCTTGAGGAGGCCGTGCACTGGTTGTGGGCAAGGCATGAGGAAGGCGACGTGCTGCTTCTCTCTCCCGCCTGTGCTTCTTGGGACATGTTCCGTGATTATGCGGAACGCAGCGCCCGCTTTATCGCTTGCGCCCGCGCGATAGCGGCCGAGGAGCAGGCGTGCTGAGCTTGGGACGTAAAAAGAAGAAGGAGGACTGGCAGACGCAGGGACGCGCCGCCTCAAAGCTCACGGAACGTGCGAACGCGAGCCTTGAGGTGATTATTTGCGTTGCTGCGCTGCTCTGCGTCGGCATCGTCATGGTGTATTCTGCGACGTCTGTGTTTGCGGACAACTCAAGATACGGCGTCGACGCAATCTATTTCGTCAAGAAGCATCTGCAGAGCATCGGCGTCGGCATTTTCGTCTGTTGGATTGTCACCAAGATTCCGATGTCTTTCTGGCAGCGAAATGCGCTTTGGGTTTTTCTCGCGGCGCTGGCGCTGCTGGTGCTCGTTCTGGTGCCTGGCGTCGGCAAGACGGTCAATGGTGCAAGGCGCTGGATCAATTTCGGCGTGATGAACCTTCAGGTTTCGGAAATGATGAAGGTGGCCGCCCTCATCATGGCGGCGTGGTTTGCTGTGATGCGGCAGGACTACATGCATTCCGTCCAGAAGGGTTTCTTTCCGATGGCGCTTGCCATGGTGATTATTTCGGCGCTCATCATTCAGCAGCCCGACCTTGGCGCCATGGTGGTCATCGTCGCCGAAATCATGGGCATTCTGTTTTTGGGCGGCCTCAAAGGTACAATCTTCGTTTTTGTGATTGCGGTTGTGGCGGCTTTCGTCGGATGGATGATTGTCGATACGCCGTGGCGTTTGGGGCGATTCTTTGCATACTGGGATCCTTGGGCGCCCGAGCATGTGCTCGACAAGGCGTATCAGCTGTCGCATTCACTGATCGCGTTCGGACGCGGCGAGCTCTTTGGCGTGGGCTTGGGCGGTTCAGTCGAGAAGCTTTACTACCTCCCAGAGGCGCATACCGACTTCATTATGGCGGTGATTGCCGAGGAAACGGGCTTCGTGGGCGTTTGCCTAGTTCTCTTCATTTACTATTGGCTCATCAGACATGCGTTCGAAATCGGACGTGTGTCGATCAAATTGGAAAAATACTTTCAGGGTCTTCTTGCGCAGGGCATCGGCGTGTGGTTCGGTGTTCAGGTCTTCATCAACATGGGCGTAGCTTCGGGGCTGCTGCCGACGAAAGGCCTGACGCTTCCCTTCGTGAGCTTTGGAGGCAGCGCACTGCTCTCCGGGCTCATCGCCATTGGACTGTTGTTGCGCGTGGACCGGGAAAACAGAATGCTGATGCGCGGAGGTCAGGTGTGAGCACTGAAAAGAAACATTTGGTGATTCTTGCAGCCGGTACGGGTGGTCATGTCATGCCCGGCCTTGCTGTGGCAAAAGTTATGGCCAGCCGAGGGTGGAAGATTTCTTGGGTCGGAACGGTTACAGGCATGGAGCGCGGACTTGTTGAGCGTCATGGCATTCCGTTCTACGCTCTTGATTTTCAGGGCGTGCGCGGCCGCGGTCTCTTCGGGGCCGTCAAGGGCGGGGTTAAGCTGATCGGCGCATTCTTCGCTTCGATGAAGCTTTTGGATGAGTTGAAGCCGGACGCCGTTTTTTCGACGGGCGGCTATGTATCGGTGCCTTTCGGCTTTGCCGCGCATCGCAGGAAGCTTCCTCTGGTGATGATGAACTGCGACGCGGATTTGCTGATGTCGACCAATACGCTGCTTCCCTTCTGTGATGCGCTTGCATGTGGTTTTGCCGGCGGAGCAAGAACCTTTGCAAAGGAGAAGGGCCGGACGACGGGTAATCCCGTTCGCGAGGAAATCGTTGCGGTCTCGCCTCCGCAAGACCGCATGGCGGATCGCACGGGGCCTTTGCGCGTCTTCATTTTCGGAGGCAGCCTCGGTGCGCAGGTCTTTAATGAAAACATGCCGGCTGTCTTTGCTGCCATTCCGCCGGAACAGCGTCCCGTCATCGTTCATCAGACCGGCAAGGACCGCGATGCTCCTGTGCGTGAAGCCTATGAAAAGCTTGGCGTCAAGGCTGAGGTTGTCCCCTTCATCAACGACATGGCGGCCCGATATGAAGATTGCGACGTAGTGATCTGCCGAGCAGGCGCAACGAGCGTTTCCGAACTCTGTGCGGCCGGCGTGGCAAGCATTCTGGTGCCGTTCGTCGCCAAGACCACGGCGCATCAGACGGGCAATGCGAAGTACATGGTCGAACGCCATGCGGCAATCATGGTCCCGCAGACCGAGTTCACCGTTGAACGCATGGCCGAGCTCATATCGGGCCTCACTCGCGATCATTTGCTCGAGTTGGCGAAAAATGCTCGGGCAACGGCGAGACCGCAGGCTGCGGAGGCGGTGGCGACTCTTATCGAAGAAACCGTTGCCCGCAAATCGGGAACGCAGAATGCCAGGTAAAGGATTGACGGGCGGAATCCATTTGTCTGCCCTCTGAGGAGATTCAAGCGTGAAGTTTTTGGTCAATCATCTGCATTTCGTCGGAATCGGCGGTGCGGGCATGAGCGGCATTGCCGAGGTGATGCTTAATCTCGGCTACGTTGTCAGCGGTTCTGATTTGGCAAAGAGCGCCGTAACCGAGCGTCTGCAGTCGTTTGGTGCGCGTGTCTTTTGCGGTCATGACAAGAAGCATATCCGCGGGGCCGATGCCGTCGTGATTTCGTCGGCTGTACATGAGGACAATCCTGAGGTCGTTGCAGCCCGCGAACTCGGTATTCCCGTTGTGCCGCGCGCCGTGATGCTTGCGGAACTGATGCGCCTTCGCCGCGGCATTGCCATCGCAGGCGCACACGGCAAGACGACGACTACGTCGCTCACCGCATCGCTGCTCGCTGCGGGCGGCCTTGATCCGACCTTTGTGATCGGCGGCCGTCTCAACAGTGCGGGGGCAAATGCAAGATTGGGTACGGGAGAATTTCTGGTCGCTGAGGCGGACGAGTCGGATGCGTCGTTCCTCAATCTCACGCCTGTGATTTCTGCGGTGACCAACATCGACGAAGATCACATGGACACGTACGGCCACAGCTTCGAGAACTTGAAGTCGGCCTTTGTGGACTTTCTTGAGCGCCTTCCGTTTTATGGCGTGGCCGTGCTTTGCGCAGATGATGCGCACGTTCTCGAGATCCGTCCGCGCGTGACAAAGCCGGTGATTCTTTACGGAATTTCCGCCGAGGCTCAGGTTCGTGCGATTGATGTTCGCGCCGTTGGCACCCAGATGGCCTTTACGGTGCTGAGGCCGGATCATCCGCCGCTGCCCGTCGTGCTTAATCTGCCTGGCATCCACAATGTGAGAAACGCACTCGCAGCTGTGGCGATTGCTACCGTGGTTGGTGTTTCCGACGAGGCCATCGTGCGAGGCTTGGGCGAGTTTCGCGGCGTGGGCCGACGGTTCACGCAGTACGGAGAGATCCCCGTGCGTGCGGCTGACGGCAATGTGATTGGGCATTACAGGCTCATCGACGACTACGGCCATCATCCGCATGAAATGGCGGCCACGCTGGCCGCTGTTCGAGGTGCCTGGCCTGAGAAGCGCGTTATCGTTGCTTTTCAGCCGCATCGCTATACGAGAACGCGTGACTGCTTCGACATGTTTGTCGATGTCTTGAAGGACATTGACGGGCTTGTTCTTGCTGATGTTTATCCGGCTGGAGAGGCTCCGATTGAGGGAGCGGACAGCGAACACCTGGCCGCGGCGATTGCCGCCAAGGGCTTCCACCGCCCCGTTGTCGTGCCTGTTGAAAATGTGGCTGATGCCATTGGGGCGATGGTTCGCGATGGTGATGTCGTGATTACGATGGGGGCAGGCTCGATTGGCCGTGTCGCGCCGGCGATTGCCGAACAGGCAAAGTAACTGATGAAAATTGATTGAACGAAAGGAAATTGTGAAGATGGAAAATCTGGGTCGTGTTGTGCTCCTGATGGGGGGCGTCTCCTCCGAACGCGAGGTTTCTCTGATGTCGGGCGAAGGCGTCTACAAGGCGTTGGTGTCGAAGGGCGTCGATGTCGTAAAGTTCGACCCGAAGACCGACAGCCTTGAAGCCCTTGAAAAGGGCGGCTTTGATCGTGCATTCATCGCGCTTCATGGCCGTCTCGGCGAAGACGGTACGATTCAGGGCGTGCTCAATTATCTTGGGGTCCCGTATACGGGACCGGGTGTCACGGCCAGCGCTATGGCAATCGACAAGGATCTGACCAAGCGCATCTGGCGCAGCGCCGGCATTCCGGTGCCCGAAGGCGTCATGATCAACCCGAAGGCTGATGATGAAGTGCTTGAGGATGCAATTGCACGTCTCGGCGCAACGGGTCTGGTGGTGAAGCCGGCGCACGACGGCTCCTCCATCGGGGTCACGAAGCTCGGCAAGCCGACTGTTGCTTCGCTCAGAAAGGCGCTTGAGGATGCTGCCGGCGTGCGCGGCGACGAAGTCCTCGTTGAAGAGTACATTCACGGTCGTGAATTCACGATTGCCGTGCTCGATGGCGTCGCTCTTCCTGTTATCGAAATTCGCGCTCCTGAAGGAGACTACGATTTCAACAACAAATACTTCGGCGACGCCGTGCATTACGATTGCCCGGCAAAGCTCGGAGGTGACGAGACCAAGCAGCTCGGCACGCTTTGCGAGCGTGCGTTCGCCGCAGTCGGAGCTCGAGGCTGGTCCCGTATTGATGCGCTGCAGCGCGCCGACGGATCCTTTGCGCTTCTTGAAATCAACACGGCTCCCGGCATGACTCCGCATTCGCTTGTGCCGATGGCTGCTCGTGCAGTCGGGATGGATTATGCCGACTTGTGTCTCAAGGTTCTTTCGCTCGCTCGCTGCGATTGAGCGGATTGGCGACAGGTCTGATGACAGGCGGAGTTCCCCCGAATGAAGACTGAAAGCACCGTAAGGTCTGACGAATCCAACGCTTCAGAGGAGGTGGTTGTTCGCCGTGCGCAGGCGCGTGCGCTTGAAGAAGCGCGCGAGGCCCGACGTGCGAGCCTTCGCTTCTGGACAAAGACGGTCTGCGGTGTTGCCGCTGTTGCCGTTATGGCGTTGGGGGCGGGACGGATTGCCGAAGCGGTGATGCACCTGCCGATCTTCGACTTCTCGACTCTGGAGGTCTCCGGGGATGTTGCGCGCGTGCCGGTCGATCGCGTGAAGCTGGCGGTCGAACCTGTCATTCGAGGCAATTTTTTTACCGAAGACCTGGACGAGGTTCGAAAGGCGGCCGAGTCGGTGCCTTGGGTCAAGAACGCTGTGGTGAGAAGGCTCTGGCCCGACGGTTTGCGAGTAGAGGTCGAGACCTATGTTGCGTTCGCGCTCTACGAAGACGGACGCCTGGTCGATCCGGACGGCGTGCTGTTTTCGGCCAATCCGGACGAGAGAGAGGATCCGTCTGCTCCGCTGCCCAATTTTTATGGCCCGGCAGGTCAGACCGCACAGATTGCTCGGTATTATCGAGAGTTCTCGCGAGCGCTTGGCTCGATCGGGGCTACGGTGACGGACATAGCATGCAGCGACCGCGGAAGCTGGAGCTTTGTGATGGCCTCAAGCGGCATTCCGCCGACGAAGGTGGAGCTTGGTCGTGAAAACGGCAGGACGAACATTGTTGCCAAGGTCGCGGATCTTGTAGCTGCTTATCCTAGAGTCGTCGAGCTGATGAACGGTCCTCCGGCATCTATCGATCTGCGCTATGACAGAGCTTTTGCGGCTACGCTTCCCGACCGCGAAGCTATTGAGAAACTTCGGGAAGCCGAAAAGACAACCGATACGGATGTCCCGGACGACGAGCCCGGGACGGCGCAGCACGATGAACAATCCGAATGATTACCTCGTAGGTCTCGACATAGGCTCGCACAAGGTGTTGTGCGTCGTGGCGCTTCCGTCGCCCAAGGGCAAGGGACTCTATCGCATTTGCGGGTACAGCTACCGGGATTCGCATGGCGTGCGAAACGGCATTGTCACGGATCTTAACGCGGCCGTTGACGACATCAAGGCTGCGGTCCGCGAAGCGCGTTCTTCCGGCAACCTTCCGGAAATTACGCGTGCCTGGGTCGCCATCGGCGGTTCGACGCTTACGAGTGAAAACTGCCAGGGAACGGTCTTTGTGCGCGGCAATGAGGTCAAGGCGGCCGATGTCGAAGCCGCGGAGATCTGTGCGCGCGAACACAGTCGCAGGCAGGGCAGGCAGCTCATCAAGATGATTCCGCAGGGCTACTACTGTGGCGACACCTTTACGTCCAATACTCCGGTCGGTTTGGCGGGAGACAGGGTGACGGCCGCCTATCATGCAGTCTATGGTTCCGTGAAGAATGCTGAAAACATGAAGCGAAGCCTGCTTCGCTCGGGGATTGAGCTGGCCGGCTATGAACCTCATCCGATTGCGGCTTCGTTTGCGGTGCTTACCGACAGCGACCGTTATAACGGCTCTCTCGTCCTCGACATGGGGGCGGAGACTACGTCAATGACGCTTGTCTATGAGCATCAGACGCTTCTGACGCTTGTCCGTCCCTTCGGGTCCGAGTTTTTCACGCGGGATTTGAGCACGATTTTCGGTTTGTCGCTCGATCAGGCTGAGGAAATTAAAATTCGTTTCGGCAGCTGCAGCGAGGAAGGCGTGCTGCCGGGGGAAAGCGTGCGTCCTACGATTGAAGACGTGCACGGCACCCCGCTGTGTTCCAGAAGCCTCCTTGTTCAGACACTGAGGGAACGCGCCAAGGAGTTTTTCCGGATTTATCGTGACGTTGTTGACAAGGCTGGTCATCTTGACAAGGTGCATACCGTTGTCATTACGGGCGGCGGCGCAAGCCTGCGTGCGATTGACGATGTCGCACGCGATGTTTTCGGCGTGCCTGTGCGCATAGCGGCGCCGCTCTTCATTGATGAAAAGAACACTCTGGCGATGCGTCCCAACGCAAGCGTTGCCATGGGGCTTGTCATGGCTGCCGACAAGACTCGTGCGGTCGGCGACAGCCGCGGCTATCGAACGCCATCCTTCCTGAGTCTCTCGGGAAAGATCAAGACAGTATTTTTGGGAGACTATTGAGCCAGCTTTCCGAAACCGACCGGATGTCGGTGTGTGGCAAGCAGAAAAGCCAAATCTCCGCCATAATTAAAAGATTCGACATTTTGGGGTAGAAAATGCCTTTTGAGATCCTGCAGGAACTTGATCCTCTGAACACCGTCATCAAGGTGATCGGTGTGGGCGGCGGCGGTGGAAACGCTGTCGAGCACATGATCGCGCACGGCGCGAAGGGTATTGAATTTATTGCCGCGAACACGGACCATCAGGCCCTGTCTCGTTCGCGTGCGCACGTGAACATTCAGCTGGGCTCCACGGGGCTTGGCGCCGGTGCTCGACCCGAAGTCGGAGCGGCTGCGGCTCAGGAAAAGCGCGAGCAGGTGGCTGAGGCCATCCGCGGCTCGCACTTGCTGTTCATCACCGCCGGCATGGGCGGCGGCACGGGCACGGGTGCTGCGCCCGTCATCGCCGAGATCGCCAAGGAGATGGGCATTCTTACGGTTGCCGTTGTTACGAAGCCCTTCAGTTTTGAGGGCGGCCGCCGCATGCGTTGCGCCGAAAAGGGCATCGAGAATCTCAAGGACAAGGTCGACTCCATGATCGTGATCCTCAATGAGAAGCTCGAAAGCGAATGTCCCCCGAATGCCACAATGAAGGAATGCTTTGAAATGAGCAATGAAGTGCTCTACAAGGCATGCGTCGGCATTGCTGAGATCATCCATACGCCGGGTACCATCAACGTTGACTTTGAAGACCTTAAGACGGTCATGAGTGAACGCGGCACGGCCATCATCGGTCTTGCGACGGCTTCCGGTCCCGATCGCGCCCGCGTTGCTGCGGAGAAGGCCATTGCCTGTCCGCTGCTCGAAGGCGCAAACCTGCAGGGCGCCCGCGGTCTTCTCGCCTACTTTACGGGCAACGAGTCGGTCACGCTTGCCGAAATCAAGGAAGCCATGGCGGTGCTCAATACGTTCGTTCACAAGACGGCCATTGTGATTTTCGGTTCGGCTATTTCGGAAGAAATGGGCGACGAAATTCGAGTGACCCTTGTGGCAACCGGTCTCGATCGCCCGCTTGACGCGGATCAGCCGGCTCCGGTCGTTCAGCCGCCTCCGGTTTTCACGATTACGTCAGGACAGGCGGAAGGCAAGGAAGTTTCGCCGGTGATGCCGGAAGTTGCTGCACCCCAGCCTGCTACGTCGGACTCGAAGGCGGATGAGCCCAAGTTCGTCATTCCGGCCTTCCTGAAGTAAGCGTTTCTCACGGGAAAGCCCCGCGCAGACCAAGATGAAAGCCGGCGCCTTTAGCGCCGGTTTTCGTACGGAGATCATCCATGTTCAAGCAGCGCACGCTCAGACAATCCGTCGAAACCGTCGGGATCGGGCTTCACAGCGGTCGTAAGGTGCACCTTGTGCTTCGTCCGGCGGAGCCTGATACGGGCATTCTCTACCGTCGCGTGGACATTCGTCCCACCGTCGAGATTCCCGCACATCCGCTAAACGTGAACGATACGCGCATGGCCACCACGGTCAATGTCGGCAAGGCGGCCGTCGCGACCATCGAGCATTTGATGAGCGCTTTCAACGGCCTCGGCGTCGACAATGTGATTGTCGAGGTGGACTCTGCCGAGATCCCGATCATGGACGGCTCCGGCGCGAGCTTTGTCTTTCTGTTGCATCAGGCGGGCATTGTTGAGCAGGATGCTCCCAAGCGCTTTGTCCGAGTGCTCAAGCCTGTTGAAGTTCGCGAGGGAGACAAGCTTGCCAGGCTTGAGCCGCATGAAGGGTTTCGCCTGACTTTTACCATCGCGTTCGGCCATCCTGCGATTGATCGTACGGAACAGAAGGCGGACGTTGACTTTTCTCGAGTCACCTACGAACAGGCTGTCTCTCGCGCACGCACGTTCGGTTTTGTGCAGGACGTTGAGATGCTGCGCAGAATGGGGCTTGCTCAGGGCGGTTCGCTCGACAACGCCATCGTCATGGATGAATTCCGCATTCTGAATCCGGGCGGCCTTCGAGAAAACGACGAGTTTGTCAAGCACAAGATTCTTGATGCCATGGGTGATCTTTACGTGCTGGGGCATCCGCTTCTTGCTCACTATGTCGCGCACAAGTCGGGGCACGGTCTCAACAACCAGCTTCTTCGAGCGCTTCTTGCTGATGAAACGGCTTGGGAATGGGCGACCTTTGACCGGGCGGAGGATTGTCCGGTTGACTTCTGGATGCAGAAGACTGATCAGGTTAGACCGTAAAGTTTCTCTGCAATTATCCGAGCGTCTTGAGGACGATCCGAAAGCGCCTTGGCGGCTTCAAGAAGCCGTGCCAGGCGCTTTGTATTTTCAGGCGAGGGGTTGTCAAGCATGGACAGACGTTCGGCTTCACGTCGAATGTCGGCGTGAAGGGCTTCGGGATAATGAGCGTCGTCGGGCGCAAGCGTTGAAAGATGATTCAGAAGGGTTTTGCGCATGCGGGGAGACGGCGTTTCGCGCGCAAGCGAGGCGATCGCTGCGGCGGCCGCTGCGGAAACGCGGGGGGCGGTTGTCGCCGAAGGCGCGTCGTCCTGTGCTTCCGGGACTACAAGCTCGGCCTCAGCAGCCCGAATGTCATCGGGCAGGAGTTCGAGAGCTCTGTTGATGGCTTCCAATCTGGCGTCGATTTTTTCCAGTTTTCGGATCGCGATGAGTCGTTGGCCGATTTGTTCATCCTGAAGCTCTAGCTTTCTTGCACGCTCGGCTTCCAGTCTGGGGTAGTCGCGCGCTTCTTCTTCAGAGGGAATGATTGCTGCGTCGATGCCGTGAGTAAGGTCTGCAACGAGCGTTGTGAGGCGCATATGTTCGGAGCTCAGCTGGATGGATTCGCGTCCGAGCCGCTCTTCAAGAAGACGGCGTCGATTGTCTTCACCCGGCTTGATCACGTCTCGGAGCTTTTCCATTGTCGTTCTGAGCGCCGGATCTTCAATGTAGTCAAGAATGTTTGTGATGGCGGCGGCGCCGACGGCAGAAGGGGCGCGCTCGATTCTTGGAAGCGGCACGCCGGGCTGAGGGGCGGCGCGCTTCGGAATGATGCGGACATCGACTTCGGAAACGGGGAGTCCCGCTGCGGCGGCTGTAGCGGCAAGCCTGGGTGTGAGCTGGCGAATGCGGTTTTGCTGAACGGCGCTTTCGGCAAGCAGTACAAGCGTGTGGCCTTCGACGCGGCAGTATGCGGGATCCGTAAAGTCGATGTTCATCCTGAAGGGGCGAAGTACCTGAGCGGCAACAGACCCTGCGCGCTTTGAGAGTGCGTAGGACGCCATAAGCGGCAGCAGTTCGTCGCGAGCAAGACAGGCGTCAATCGTCTGTCGCCCGAGTCTTCGGCGGATGAAGTCTTGTGTCACGTTAGCGCCTTGTTGTAACAGGAGGAAAACCCCCTAAAGGATAGCCCGTAGGCATAAATCAGGTGTCGGAATTCTGTGCGATAATCCAACAACTATATTGGCCGCGGTCTATGGTGGGGCTCTATGCACGCCTTTCCTGCAAGGAGGAGATCTCGGCGCAACCGAAAACAGGGTAGCACGGAACTGCGTCTTCGTGATCGACGCGGCCTTGCCGCAGAAGATGCCGTCCGTGCTCTCAGATCCATTCTGGTTACACACAATGTTTGACGAACTTCTGACAAAAATCTTCGGTAGTCGAAACGACCGCCTGATCAAGCAATATCGCCGCAAGTGCGATGCCATCAACAAGCTTGAGCCCGCCATGCAGGCGCTCTCTGACGACGAGTTGAAGGCCAAGACGCAGGAATTCCGCGATCGCATTGCGAAGGGCGCGACGACCGACGAGCTTCTCACAGAAGCTTTTGCCGTGGTTCGTGAGGCTTCCGTTCGCGTGCTCGGCATGCGTCATTTCGATGTGCAGCTTATCGGCGCAATGGTCCTTAATGACGGAAAGATTGCCGAAATGCGTACGGGTGAAGGCAAAACGCTGACCGCTACGCTTGCCGTATACCTCAATGCACTGCCGGGCAAGGGCTGCCACGTCGTGACGGTCAACGACTATCTGGCTTCCCGTGACGCGGACTGGATGGGCCGTCTCTACAACTGGCTCGGCCTTTCTGTCGGCAAGATCCTCTCCAATCAGAGCAATGAGGAAAAGCGTGCCGCATATGCCTCCGACATTACGTACGGGACGAACAACGAGTTCGGGTTCGACTATCTCCGTGACAATATGGAGTACGATGTTTCCGCTCGTCGCCAGCGTCCGCTTTATTACGCGATCGTCGACGAAGTGGACTCGATTCTTATTGACGAAGCTCGTACCCCGCTTATCATTTCCGGTCCTGCCGACGACAACACGGAGCTCTATCGCGCTGTCAACGACATCCCGCCGCTTCTGACGCGTCAGGCTGAAGAAAAGGGTGAAGGCGACTACTGGGTCGACGAGAAGGCTCATCAGGTCTATCTTTCCGAAGCCGGTCACGAACATCTCGAACATATTCTTGCCGAACGTGGTCTGGTGCAACCGGGTGAATCTCTCTATTCGCCCAAGAACATCATTCTGATGCATCATCTCAATGCGGCTCTGCGTGCTCACACGCTTTTCCACCGCGATCAGCACTACGTTGTTCAGAATGGCGAGATCGTCATCGTCGACGAATTCACGGGGCGTCTCATGCCGGGGCGCCGTTGGAGCGAAGGCCTTCATCAGGCCGTTGAAGCCAAGGAAGGCGTGAAGATCCAGCAGGAAAACCAGACGATGGCTTCCATTACGTTCCAGAACTTCTTCCGCATGTACGGAAAGCTTTCCGGCATGACTGGTACGGCTGACACTGAAGCCTACGAATTCCAGGATATTTACGGTCTTGAAACGGTCGTTGTGCCGACGCACCGCAAGATGGTTCGCATCGACGAACAGGACAAGGTTTACCGTACGGTCAATGAAAAGTACCGCGCGATCATCGACGATGTGAAGGCTTGCTACGAGCGTCGCCAGCCGGTGCTTCTCGGCACGACGTCGATCGAAAACTCCGAGCTTCTTTCCGGCATGCTCACGAAGGAAGGCATTCCTCACAATGTGCTCAATGCCAAGCAGCATGACAAGGAAGCTCAGATCGTTCTTGAGGCCGGCCGTCCCGGCGTTGTGACGATCGCCACGAACATGGCTGGCCGAGGCACCGACATCGTGCTCGGCGGTGGCATCAACAAGGCTGTTGACGCCATTCGCGAGGACGAAACGCTCTCCGAGGAGCAGCGCGAGGCGAAGATTGCTGAAGTGAAGGCCGAATGGCAGAAGCTTCACGATATTGTCGTGGAGGCCGGCGGTCTGCGCATTATTGGTTCTGAACGCCATGAATCCCGCCGCATCGACAATCAGCTCCGCGGCCGTGCCGGCCGTCAGGGCGACCCGGGCAGCTCCTGCTTCTATCTTTCGATGGAAGACCAGTTGCTGCGCATCTTCGGCGGCGATCGCATGCGTGCCATTGCCGACAAGCTTCATCTTGAAGAAGGCGAAGCCATTGAATCCAAGATGCTCACTCGCATGATCGAGTCTGCTCAGCGCAAGGTTGAGGGTCGAAACTACGACATCCGCAAGCAGTTGCTTGAGTTTGACGACGTTCAGAACGATCAGCGTCACGAAATTTACGGCTTGCGAAACGATATTCTTGAGAGCGAAGACATTTCCGAACTCGTCAAGAATTTGCGCGAAGGTCTCTTTACGGATTTGTTCCGCAGCTATGTGCCGGCAGAGACTGTTGAAGAACAGTGGGATCTCGACGGCCTTCAGACGAAGCTTGCCGGCGAGTTCGGCATTGAAATCGATTTCAAGAAGCTTCTTGATTCGAACGATCAGTTCTCGGACGAGGACCTTCTGGAGGCGCTTCTCAAGCAGGCCGAAGCCATGTATGTCGAGAAGGAAGAGATGGTCGGTCACGAAGCCTTCACGAACTTCGCTCGCTCGATCCTTCTCCAGATTCTCGACCAGCTGTGGCGTCAGCATATTTCCGCACTCGAAGCTCTTCGTCAGGGCATCTATCTGCGCGGTTATGCTCAGAAGCAGCCTAAGCAGGAATACAAACGCGAGGCGTTCAACATGTTCGAACAGTTGCTCGATCAGATTCGCGAAACGCTTGTTCGCGTGGTCATGCAGGTTCAGATCAACGTGAAGCCGGCGGAAGAAGAAGCTGTTCAGTCGCAGCCGGAAGAGCCTGTCCAGACTCAGTCTGCGCCTGCAGAACCGATGACGGGCAGCGCTCTTGACAACATGCCCAAGGAAGAGCTTGATCCTGCTCTCTTTGCGCATGTCGGTCGCAATGATCCGTGCCCGTGCGGTTCCGGCCGGCGTTTCAAGGATTGTCATGGCCGTCTTGCCTAAACGGTAGAGACTAGTCTTTGACATCCCAAGCCCGTCTTCATGGTATGAAGGCGGGCTTGTTTTTTGCGGGCTTGGAATGGAGGATGAGACGTGACAAGGGAACGCTTGATTGCGATGCCTGGACTGTGGGTGGGCTTCTGCACTGATGGAAGCGCGGCAGCTGTGGCCGTGCCGGCTTCGTCGCGGACTGTAGTGTCAATTCCCGATGCGGCGCTTGCAGACGGAACGGCGCAGGCTTTGAAGCTCAGGCAGATGGCGGGAAGCCGAACCGGCTGCATTATGATGAGCCGCGGCATTTCCATGTTTGGAGCGGGCGAAATTTCCGATTCCGCATTGGGTGCACTGAGGCATGAGCTGGTCAGACGGTTGGAACTCCCGGAAGAGGCGATCGCTTTTCTGCTTCAGGGAAGACGCAGGGAGTTGACACCGGTGGGTGCCTTTGTCGAGCGATGTGTCGAGGCGTGGAGCGGGTTGGAAGCCGGTACCTTGCTGCCCGGTGGCTGGACGAGCTTTGAAATGCCGTTTCTGACATTGGAAGGAATGATGAGGCTGGGGGTTCTTTCGGTCGGGGCTGCCGTGCCGATGGAAAATCGGATCGTATTGCTTGCTACTGATGCATCTGTTCGTGCGGACGTTTTGCAGCAGTTGCTCGATAGGTCTGCAAAGCCTGTCTTTGCCTGGCTGAGGGCTGTGGGAGTGTTGTCTGCGGCTGATGTCGTCATGGCCGTGTCGACAGGCGGAGGACGGCCTCTTGCTTCAATCGAGGATCCCGTGTGCAAAATGCTTTCCAAGGCTTTTGAATTGGCACTGGAGCACGTATCCCGGAATTGGGCGAAGGCGCTGGGGCGCACGATTCGCGTGCGTCTGGAGGGGGGAAATGAAGTTGAGGCAGAGAACTTGATAATGGGATTGACGGGAGTGGGACCGTGGCTGAGAAGTGCCCGGACTCCTCGGGAGGCGTCGGGAATCCTTCGTGCGTCGCTTGAGCAGAGTGCGCTTCCCGGGCTGGATGTCTCTGGGTTTGCCATGAGGCTTGGCGAGGCTTCCGATGCATTATCGCTTTCGAAGGTTCGGGAGCTGGAGGATTTGCAGTCCGGACGTCGGGCAATCACGCTCTCCATGGCACGCGGCAATCTGTCTACGACATTTTGCGTGTAGCGAAATGCCTGGCAAAGGAGTTAAGATTTTCCAAGTGCGCCTCGTTTATGGGCGGTTTGAAAGATAAAGGAAAAGCATCGTGAGTGAAGACAAGATTGTTGATGTTGCTGTCGGCGTGTTGATCCGCGAAGACGGCCGAGTGCTTCTCGCTTCCCGTCCCGAAGGCAAGCCTTGGGCCGGATATTGGGAGTTCCCGGGCGGCAAGGTTGAGGAAGGCGAAACGGTGCATCAGGCGCTTGCGCGAGAGCTGGATGAGGAGCTCGGCGTTCGTCTGGCTGATTCCTTTCCGTGGTTTGTGAAGGAACATCGTTATGAGCATGCGCATGTGCGCCTGCACTTCCGTCGCTCCCGCGACTTCTTCGGCGAGGCTCTTGCCAAGGAAGGCCAGGAATTTGGCTTTTATGCGGCCAATGAACGTACGCCGGGCGTCCTTCTGCCGATTGACCAGAACATTCTCAATCGCGTTGATCTGCCAGATGTCTGGGAGGACAGCACGACTGTGCTGACGCTCTCTGAAAATGCATTGCATGCCACTGTTGTTCGCGATCGCAAGTATCGATTTGTAGGTGCACGCTGCGGCAATCTGGATGATGTGATGAAGGCCGTTGCCATGGATTTCGATTTTGTGATCGTCAAGCCTGAGGTTTTCGAGTCGACGCTCTGGAAGGGCGAGCCGCGTCTTCCTACCTATGTCGAGGGCGTTCCGGCTGCCGACCTGCGCCTGTGGCAGGATCGCGGTGCTCATGGCGTCAAGCCCAACTGATGTTGGAAGCAAGGGTTTTCAAATGAAAAAAGCCGATTCTGTGAATCGGCTTTTTGTTTGGCATGAATGATGCAGTGTCAGCGACGGCGGCTCCGGCCGCCTTTGCGCTCCTCTCGTTCGACGGTGTAGCGAGCAACGCTTTCAAGTTCTTCAGGTGTCATGCGGTCGGCAGATCCCGGATCGCCTTCGATGACATAGCCGTCAGAGGCCCATTCGCCAAGGTCAATGAGCTTGCAGCGTTCCGAGCAGAAGGGACGCCAAGGGTTGGCGGAGGAGTATTCGATCTCCTTGCCGCAGGTGGGACATTTGACTTTCATTGTATTTCTTAATCAGGAGGGAGTGCAGAGGCCGAGACGGAAGGGGATTTCTTCCGTGCGGGCCAAGTGCAGCTTGTGGTTTTCGTCCGGCCGCGAGAAGCGGATCCAGAGCATGTATTTGTTGGCGCTTACTTCAGGCACAAGTGTGCTGTCGGCGGGAAGCCAGATCTGGACAAGCGCGCAGTTTTGATTGCGGTTCATGGAGACCTGGTAGGTGCCGTTGACCGCTGTCAGGTTCTGACATTGAGAATTGGCGCGGAATATGCGCAACAGGAGCATGGTGCCGGTACGGATGGGTTCGAGCGTGCTTACGTAGCTTTGAAGCTCGCGTCGACGGACTTCGGGTGATGCATGCATCCAGAGGTGCATCTGGGGTAGGTCGAATTCACAGGTGCCGCCAGCAATGCTTTGACGAGTGCGGATGATCTGAAGCCATTGGTTTTCGCGAACGCGTTGCGTTGTGCGGCCGACTGATTCGGAGACGGCCTGAATGGCGGTGCCGACTTCTGCCAGGTGTTCCGCCATTTCTGGATCGCTTGAGACGTTTTTTGCAATGAGTCGCTGGCGGTGACGCTCAAGCTCCTGAATGAGTTCGTGTCGAAGGTCTGAACGAGCCGTGGCATCAAGCAGATCGAAAAGAGCGGAGATGCCGGCCAGATGTGCGATGGCGCTCGTTTGTGCACAAAACCAGTCGAAGCGCTGGAACAGCGCCTCCAGTCGGAGGTATGTGCGGATTTTCTCGTTGCAGGGAAATTCGTAGAGAAGATGCTCGGCCGTGGACATGTCTGCTTACGCTGATAAAAGGGGAATGTTGCTCATAAAAATACCACACACATTCGAACTGCGGACCTGTGTTATCGGGTTAATGCCCTCCAAAAGTGCACGAGCCGGTCCAGGCGGGCTTTGAGTGCTGCCTCATCATCCTCATTTACGAGAATGTCGTTCGCGCAGGCAAGGATTGCGCTTCGCGGCGGCTGAGCCTTCATCATGAGACGAGCGGTTTCCAGGGTGAGGCCGGGACGGGAGGCAATGCGAGAAAGGCGAATGGCGTCAGATGCGTCAATGACGAGAATGCGTTTGACAGCCGGGTGGTGAAAGTCGGATCGCCAAAGGAGCGGGCAATCGTAGATGACGATGGGGAGGTTGGACAGCGTCTGGAATTGGCGCGTTACGGCGGCGCCGATAAGAGGATGAAGACACTTCTCGAGACGCTTGAGCGCACCGGAATCTCGAAAGGCGAGTTCGCGCATGCGGCGGCGGTCCATGGCTCCTTCGGAAGTGATGAATTCTGGGCCGAAAGCTTTGGCAACGGCATGCGAGCCGGCGGCATCGGGCCCTGTGAGTGCACGGGAGATGGCATCAGCGTCAACAACGGGAAGCCCGAGAGTACGCAGATGTGCGGAGGCTGTGCTCTTGCCCGCGCCGATGCCGCCCGTGAGTCCGATAATCAGTGACATGGATTGAAACAGCTGAAAAGCAAAAAGGCACTGTCCTAAGACAGTGCCTTTTTACAAAAACCTGGTCGGGGTGAGAGGATTCGAACCTCCGACTCCTACGTCCCGAACGTAGTACTCTACCAGGCTGAGCT
>CAKQKT010000010.1 GCA_934249275.1 uncultured Sutterella sp.
GCCTTTGCGCGACGAACGTCGGCCGCCACCCCTGCCGCCCTTGATCACGCGGCGCTCGAGATTCGACTCGAGCAGGAACGACATGCGGCGGTTTTCAAGGTCGACGTCCTCAAGCTGAACAATGACGCGATCGCCGACGCGAACCTGCGTCATCTCCTCGCGGCTCGTCATCGTGAGATTCTTCTCATCGAACTCGTAATAGCCCCAGCCCAGATTCGAGATGTGAATGAAGCCCTCGACGGCAATGTCCTTGAGCGCGACAAAGACGCCCGCCGGAATCATGCCGGTGACCACCGCCTCGTGACGGCCCTTGCCGTGGCGAAGCATGTAATCGCACTTGAGATAGTTCATCACGTCGCGCGTGGCATCGTCAGCCCGGCGCTCCGCGGCGGAGCAGAGAATGCCGAGGCGCTCCCAGACGCTGTGCCGCTTCTCGGCGAGCGTTGCCGGCTTGCCGTCGACCTTGGCTTCGGGCTTGCTGCCCAGGCCGCGTGCCTGGCGAGAGACCATCAGGGACGAGTCGTCAAAAACGACTTGGGGCACATAGACGCGACGGGAGAGAATGCCCTTGATCGTTCGATGCAGCAGCAGGTCGGGATAGCGGCGAATCGGCGAAGTGAAATGCGCATAAGCCTCGTACTGCAGACCGTAATGTCCGACATTGTCGGGCGAATAGCAGGCGCGGGACATCGAACGAAGAATTGCCGTCTGAAGGAACTCATTGTCCTTCGTGCGCTTGATGAGCTCGGCAAAGCCTTCGGGCGTCGGCTCATCGAGCTTCTCGTTGAAGCTCTTCAAAACGGCGCGCAGCGTTTCAAGACGTTCCTGGCTCGGCGCGTCATGCACTCGGAAGAGCGTGCAGCGCTTTTTCTGAATCACAAAGTCAGCCGCGCAGACGTTTGCAACAAGCATGCACTCTTCGATAAGCCTGTGCGCGTCGTTGTGGTCTCGGACCTTGAATTCACTGATGACGCCCTTGTCGTCAAGAACAGCCATCGTCTCCTTGGTTTCAAGATCAAGCGTATGGCGGGCGTCGCGGGCCTTGCGCAAAATCTTGAAGAGTTCATAAAGCGCCTTGATGTCGGAGAGACGTTCGCCGACCGCGGCCAGACCGCCCTCCTCGCCCTGAAGCGCGCCCCAGACCTGCGTATAGGTTAGACGAGCATGAGAGTGAATGACGGCGGGATAGAACTGATAGGCTTCCGTGCGACCGGCGGCGTCAATGATTGCATCGCAGACCATCGTCAGACGATCGACGCCGGGGTTGAGTGAACAGAGGCCGTTCGAAAGCTTTTCTGGAAGCATCGGCACGACGCTTGCGGGGAAGTAGACGCTCGTCGCGCGCTGCTGCGCATCCACATCAAGCGGCGCACCCGGCTTGACGTAATGGCTGACGTCGGCAATTGCCACGAGAAGACGCGTTCTGCCGTCCTCAACAGGCGTGCAGAAGACCGCGTCGTCGAAGTCGCGGGCATCCTCGCCGTCGATCGTGACGAACGGAATGTCGCGAAGATCGACTCGATGCCCCATCGTCTTCGGGTCGACCTCGTCAGGAAGAGCCTGCGCCTCATCAAGCGCGGCTGCGCTGAATTCGACCGGAATGTCGTATTCGGCGGAGGCAATGGCGATTTCGCCGAGCGGATCGAAGCGATTGCCGATTTCCTTCACGTAGCGAACGAAAATATCGCTGTACGCCTCGGGCTTTTGAGACTCGGGAAGCAGCTCGACTTCAAAAGCCGCCTTTTCAAGATCGACGCCTTCGGGCACGCCGGCAAGATCCATCTGCATCTCAACGGGCGCAAAACCGTTGACGGGCATGACCTGGACGATGCCTGTGCGGCGGTTGCGGCGAACGCGGCCCACAACCTTGCAGACCCATCGAGTCTGATGGCGGGCAACAAAGGTCGAGACGCGCCAGTTGCCGGCAACGGTCTTGCGAAGCATGAAGACGTCGCCCGGCAGGCACTTGAGCGTGAACGGCACGGGAAGCGAAACTTCGGGATCGCTCTGAAGCATGATCGTGAAATTCGCCGCCTCGCGGGCGCCGCGCACAACGCCGGGCTCCACCGGCGTGTTCGGATTCGAGAAATAGTTCTTGTCGCCCGCCATGAAGCCTTCCTCGTGAAGGGCGACGATGACGGCATTCGACTTCGAGCGCTCCCACCCGCAGGCTTCTGCGAGCTGGCGCTTTGCCTGACTGTAGGCAATGTCGGCATTGAGGCCTTCAAGCCAGGCACGTGCCTTGGTAACATCCTCGTCAGTAATGGAAATCGGCTCGATCTTCGCGGCCGGCACCTTCTTCTTTTTAGCCATAAATCCTCTGTTTTTTCAGCACCACGACAGTCTACAGCCAACTCAAAAAAATATTTTCAAAAAATCTTGACAAAGTCAAAAAACGTGTGCATAATTCGAATTCTCAAGGTTGCCCGGATGGCGAAATTGGTAGACGCACCAGCTTCAGGTGCTGGCGGCTTCACGGCCGTGGAGGTTCGAGTCCTCTTCCGGGCACCAACAGAATTCCAAAAAGGTCTGTACGAAAGTACGGGCCTTTTTTCGTATCGGCACGTGGTATCCTGACGGCACTGCAGACTGCCTTTTCCTATTATCGTTCATGACTACGACATGCACACGCTTCCCCTATTGGATTGAGCGCATCGCCGACGGCTACTACATTGCGCATTTTCCGACCATTCCGGAAATCCGGCCGTCGGCGCCGAGCATCGCCAAGCTTATCGACGGACTTCAGGACGCCGTGCTGCCTGCGCTAGAGGCCAGGCTCAAGGACGACGACCTGCCCGAACCTCGCGAAGCCCGTGCCGGCGAGGAAGTTTTCCTGCTCTCGCCCAACTTCGCCGGCAAGCTTCATCTGATTGTCGCGCTCAAGCAGGAAAAGCTGAGCGCATCCGAGCTTGCACGACGCCTCGGATGTCTTCCTCAGGAAACGCATCGACTGCTCAAGCTCAGCCACCCGACCAAGATCGACACGATCGCCGCGGCCCTTTCGGCGCTCGGCGGCGAACTCACCTGCTCAGTCACGTTCAAGCATTGAGCACTATGAAAAAATGGCGCGCCTCCTTGCGAGACGCGCCATTCTTTTTTCAAGGCAAAGCAACAGATCAGGACGACTTGACCTTCATGCTCACCGGAATATCGCCGACGTCGACCTTGCGGATGTTGATTTCCAGCTGGTTGTACGGCACCTCAATGCCTTCTTCGGCAAAGCGCTTGAGGATGGCGATCGAAATCGCGGTCTTGAGGCCCGCGACGCCGTTGGCAGGGTCCTTCACCCAGAAGCCGAGCTTCAGATTGATGCCGGAATCGCCGAAGTTGTCGAGATAAGCCCAGCCGCGGCGGTCGGTATCAATTCGCGGACGAGGACGCATGCCTTCCTCGAGCATGATTGCGAGGGCGCGCTCGACATTGGCATCGTATGCGACCGAGATGTCGATGTACTGAATGCAGGCGGTTTCCGTATAGGAATGGTTGAGGACCGCGCTCGTCACGAAGGACTCGTTCGGGACGATGTTTTCAATGCCGTCGTTGTTGCGGACAACAGTGAATCGCGTGTTGATTTCGGTCACGCGGCCCTTGAAGCCGCCGACGGTCACGAGGTCGCCGATCTTGATCGACTTGTCGAGAAGAATGATGAAGCCCGAGATGTAGTTCGAGGCGATCTTCTGCAGGCCGAAGCCCAAGCCGACGCCGACGGCGCCGCCGAAGACGGAGAGAATCGTGAGGTCGATGCCGACGGTCCCCAGAGCGATGATCACGGCCAGGATCATGAAGACCACGGTGACGACGCGCTTGAGAACGACCTTGATGTTGTTCGACATGTTTTCAAGGCCGTCGACCATCTGATTGACCAGAGAGGCAAGCCAGTTTGCGACGCCGAGCGTCAGGAGCACGGAGACGATCGCAACGAAAAGCTTCCAGACCGTCATGCTGCCGCCGCCGATCGGGATGACCGTGCTGTCAAGATACTTGACCACGTCGGTGAGAATGCCGAAGAACTGCAGAACGGCCATGACCCAGAAGGTGATCGTGACGATGCGGCGCACGGCGGGCGTGATCATGCTCAGGCCCATGCCGCCCTGCAGGAAGGCCATCAGAAGCGAGAGAAGCGCATAGGCGTAGAGAATGTTGTAGCCCACGCGCGCGATCACCATCGACTGCGGCGCAAAACCGAAGAAAGAAATGATGCAGTAGACGATGAGCGCAAGGAGCGAGCCGGAGATGAAGCTGAACGAGACGTTGTGCGTGAATGCGACGAGCGCGCGGCGGGCATAGGCGCCGAGGCCGCGAACGCTCTCGCCCGGAAGGAGCTTGTCTGCGAGCTTGTTGAGCCTGCGCGAGAGAAAGTAGCCGATCGCCATGCTGAGGAGGACGGCTCCGAGCTGCAGGAGGACGTTTTCAACCGAGAGATGACGAAGAAGCTCTTCGATCACGCTGGTAAAGCGTTCGGCAGTGGATGCGATGACGTCGACCGCGCCGTCGGTAAGCTCGGTGACGTCCATGGCATTTGCCAGGTCGTGCGTAACAGGTTCAGTCATTGTTGTTGCTTTCTGAAGTTGGATTCTAAAAAAGCCGCTTCCGGACACCCGAAAACGGCTTTGTGCGTTTGGTCAGTATAACCCAGCGGGCTTTAAGACCCGAGCCTGAATGATCAAGAAAGGCTCACGAATTGCAACGCGAGAAGCTTAGGCCTTCTTGGCGGCTTCCTTGGCTTCGACGCGCTCGATGAGCTTGGCCGGGCCGAGAGCGTCGTAGCATTCGAACGGCTGGTGAATCCAGGGATTGTCCACGAGGTATTCGACGTGCCAGTCGGGAACGAGAACGGAATGGGCCTTGTACCAGAGAACGGCAACGCGGATTTCCGTGATTTCGGGATAGCGCTTCTTGAGGTGTTCGATCACTTCGCGGATCGTCTTGCCGGAGTCGACCATGTCGTCGACGAGAAGAACGCGGCCCTTGAGCTGGGAGACGCCGGTGATGCAGTCGGAGATGTCGAGGTCGGACTGAACGGTGCCCTTGGCTTCGCGATAGGAGCTCGTGGCGAGGACGGCGAGAGGCATGTCATAGACGCGGCTGAAGAAGTCGCCCGGGCGCATGCCGCCGCGAGACAGGCAAAGGATGCTGTCAAACTGCCAGCCGCTCTTGGCGACCATGGCAACAAGCTTTTCGTTAAGGTCGATGTACTCTTCCCAGGTGTAAGAAATATCCGACATGTGTGTCTCTCTAACGTGCCAAGTAAGCGGACCCGCGAGAATCGGGCGGGATCCGGAAAAAAATTAAAGACGGGATTTTAGACCAAAATCATCCGCTTGTTTAGAGGATTCGGTCAACAAGGGATGAATTTCATGAAAAAACGGCAGAAAACACAGGTTTTCTGCCGCTTTTCATTGATTCAGCCTAACGAGAATCAGGCTTCGAACGGATCGACGTGAAGAATCGTCTGTTCACGGTCCGGGCCGGTCGACACGAGGGCGATCGGAGCGCCGGCGACTTCGGAGAGACGCGTCAGGTACTGGCGGGCGCTCTCGGGAAGATCTTCCCACTTCGTGATGCCGAAGGTGCTTTCCTTCCAGCCGGGGAATTCTTCATAGATCGGTTCGCATTCGGCGACGGCATCGGCACCGGCGGGCATGAGATCGATCTTTTTGCCGCGGTACGTGTAGCCCACGCCGAGCTTGACGGTTTCCATGCCGTCGAGCACGTCGAGCTTCATGACGGCGAGGCCGGTCAGACCGTTGATCTGAACGGCGCGGCGCAGAGCGGCGCCGTCGAACCAGCCGCAGCGGCGGGGACGACCCGTCACGGCGCCGAATTCGCAGCCCTTTTCACGGAGCATCTGGCCGACTTCGTCATTGAGCTCGGTCGGGAACGGACCTTCGCCGACGCGGGTGCAGTAGGCCTTGGTGATGCCGAGGACGTAGTTGATCTTGTGCGGGCCGACGCCGGCACCGGCGCAGGCGGAGCCGGCAACGGTGTTGGAGCTCGTGACGTACGGATAGGTGCCGTGGTCGATGTCGAGCATGGAGCCCTGAGCGCCTTCGAAGAGGAACTGCTTGCCGGCGTCCATTTCCTTGTGAAGTTCGGCGGAGACGTCGCAGACCATCGGACGCAGGCGTTCCGCGTAGGACAGCATGTGGGAGATCACTTCTTCAGGATCAAGCGGCTTGGCGCCGAGGTAGTTTTCGAGAACGAAGTTGTGATACTTCAGAACGGAGCGAACCTGTTCGGAGAAGCGTTCCGTATCGAAGAGGTCGGCGACGCGCAGCGTGCGGCGGGCGATCTTGTCTTCGTAGGCCGGACCGATGCCACGGCCGGTCGTGCCGATCTTCTTGTCGCCGGCGGCAGCTTCGCGGGCGTGGTCGAGAGCGACGTGGTACGGCATGATGAGCGCAGCGTTGGCGGAAACGCGCAGGCGCTTCTCAACGTTGGGCACGCCGATGGCGTTGAGTTCGTCAACTTCGCGGAAGAAGGCTTCCGGGGAAAGAACGACGCCGTTGCCGAGATAGCAGACGGACGTGGCATGCATGATGCCGGACGGGATGAGACGGAGAATGGTCTTCTTGCCGTTGATCACGAGCGTGTGACCGGCATTGTGACCGCCGTTGAAGCGGACGACGCCGGCGACCTTTTCGGTCAGCCAGTCAACGATCTTGCCCTTGCCTTCGTCGCCCCACTGAGCGCCGACCACAACTACATTCTTGGCCATGAAATTACCCTTAGATTAAATAACGGCGGAGCGAGCCGCCCATTAGCTGCCCGCAGAAGCAGGGAAGCAGCTGCAGGCTTGAAATGGATTGAAAGAGCCGACGCGAGTCCGGGAAAAAAACTGCGGACATGACAGAAGCCGGCCGGACCAAATCCCGCCGGAGAAACGTCGTCCCTCACACGAATCGTTAGTTTAGCAAAATGAGCGCGCCGCTCCCGCCGCAGGGGTGTAAAAACCGCCTAGAGAGCTTCTCCCAAAACAACAAAATAAAGGGGCGGTCGCTTGAAAACGACCGCCCCTTAGGCCAATTTACTTATTTTCGGCTCACATTTCCGCGATTTGGCGGAAGATGCATAAATCAGACAATCCAGATGATTGCGAGACCGAGCGCAACGAGAAGCAGGCCCGTGATGCGCAGCGATGCGTCGGGCGTCTCAACGATGCGGCGAACCGCATCCTTCCAGAAGCCCGGCGCGATCATCGGCGTGATGCCCTCGATGACGAGGACCCAGCCGAGCGCAAGCATCATGATGTCGATCTTGTTCATTGCGCCTTTTCCGACTTGAAGTAGCGGAAGAAGTCGGCGGACGGATCAACGACCATCACGTCGTTCTTGTCGGCGAAGCTTTCGCGATAAGCCTGCAGGCTGCGGTAGAAGCGTGCGAACTCGGGATCGCGGCCGAAGGCCTGAGCATAGATCTCAGCGGCCTGGGCATCGCCTTCACCCTTGATCTTCTGAGCATCGCGATAGGCCTGGGCGAGGATGACCTCGCTTTCGCGATCGGCGGAAGCTCGGATGCGTTCGGCCTGCGCGGCGCCCTTGGAGCGTTCTTCGCTGGCAACGCGCTTGCGTTCGGCCTCCATGCGGCGATAGACGGATTCGGAAATTTCAGGCGTGAAGTCGACGCGCTTCATGCGCACGTCGACGATGCCGATGCCGACGTCGCGCACGCGCTCCTGGAGGAGCTGCGCGATTTCAACCATGGCCTTGTCGCGTTCGGAAGACGTGATCTGATTGACGCTGCGCTTGTTGACGACAATGTTGAGCACGTCGCGCAGAAGCGCGGAGACGCGGTTCGCGGCTGCGGCTTCGGCGCCCTGGAAGGAGACCCAGTAGAGTCGCGGATCCTCGATGCGCCACTTGACGAAGGTGTCGATCAGAAGGTTCTTCTTTTCGGACGTCTGAACGAGGTCGGCGCCGTTCGCGTCAAGATTGAGAATGCGCTTGTCGAGATAGACGATGTTCTGCAGGGGCGGCGGGAGCTTGGCATGAATGCCGGGCTCGGAGATGACGGTCTTCAATTCGCCGAGAGCGAAGACGAGCGCGTACTCGCGTTCGTTCACGGTATAGACGCACATGCGGAGCAGTCCGGCCGCCACGAGGACGGCGATCAAAAGCGAGGAAATTTTCTTCATGTCTGTCGTCCTTTAGGGGCGTTCGCGGAGCATGCGCTGGTATTCGTTGCCGGGAGCGGCGGACGACGTCTGAGCGGAGCCCATCCCTTCGACGGCGCTCTGAGCGGCCGTGACGCCGTGGTCGGCAAGCGCGGCGGCGTCCTTCTGAGCCTGGGTCATGGCGTCGGTCTTCGTGGTGTTGACGATCTTGTCAAGCGGCAGGTAAAGCAGGTTGTTGCCGCCCTTGGCGTCAACGTAGACCTTGGTGACGTTCTTCATGACGTCGCGCACGGTGTCGACATAGAGTCGGTCGCGCGTAACTTCGGGCGCCTTGGCGTACTGGGACTGCAGGGCGGTGAATCGGTCGGCGTCGCCTCGGGCGGCCTCGACGATGCGGGCCTGATAGCCGAGCGCCTCTTCCTTGAGGCGTGCGGCGGTGCCCTCGGCCTTCGGGATGACGGCGTTGCGATAGGCTTCGCCGAGGTTGATCGAGCGCTCGCGGTCCTGACCGGCCTTGACGGCGTCGTTGAAGGCGGCCTGAACCTGCTGCGGCGGCTGGGCGTTCTGGATGGCGACGCTCATGACCTCGATACCGGAGGAGTAGCGGTCAAGCATGCTCTGCATGGTCTTCTTGACGGCCTCGGCAATTTCGGCCTTGCTTTCAAAGAGGACGCTGTCCATGGTCTTGCGGCCGACGACTTCACGCATGGCCGATTCGGCGGCCTGCGTGACGGTAAGGTTCGGCTGGCGGATGCGGAAGACGTAGTCCCGCGCGCCGTCGCCCGGCTTGATGCGGTACTGGACGGTGAACTGAACGTCGACGATGTTTTCGTCGTCGGTGAGCATCAGAGCTTCGCGCAGGCGGTCGGAGCGGCCGGCAAAGCCGATTTCGGTCGTGCGAACGGACGAGACGTCGACGATCTGAACGTCCTGAACCGGCATCGGAAGATGCCAGCGGAAGCCAGCGGCGGTCGTTTCGGCATAACGGCCGAAGGTTGTGACGATGCCGCTCTGGCCTTCGGGAACGATGTAGAAGCCCGTGGCGCCCCAGGCAAGAACTGCGAGGCCGAGAATCACGGACATGCCGATGCCGGTGCCCTTGCCGCCGGTCGGCAGGTTCGGGCGCTTGCCGCCCAGGCCGCCGAAGCCTCCCATTCCGCCCATGCCGCCGAAGATGCCGCGGCCGCCCGTCGGACGGTCGCCGGAATAACGGCGGTCCTGCTGTTCGGAGGAACGGTCGTCCTCGCCGTAGCGGCGGGCCTGCGGTCGCTCGACGCGCTCATTGCGGTCGCTGCGGTCGTCATCACGATCGTCGGCCCGATCGTCGACGTCGTCGCGGGAGAAGTCGTCGCGGCTGCGCAGATCGGGATGACGCTGATCGGACTTTCCGCGGCCGGCTGCGCCGTGGATAAGTTCGGAAAATTCCTTCCAAAGGCGATCGAGATCATCCATCCCGTCATCGTTGTCGTCGCGGCGTCGGTCATTGCGGCGGTTGTCGTCGCGTCGGTTGTCGTCACGTCGGTTGTCGTCACGTCGTTCGTCGTCATTGGGACGGCGGGGCGGCTCTTCGTCGGCAGGACGATCGTCCTTGCGCGGCTCCTCGTCGGAGGAGCGGCCCCAGCGGGGGTCATTGAGCGGCATATGCGTTGCTCCAGTCAGCAATGTTTGTCTTTAAGTAGAAGGTCGGTGGGCTCTCAGAGCGCGCATCCGAGCTGAACCAATTATTTTATAGCGTCTTTGACAATTGACCGCTCCAGAGGCAAGGTTCTTTACAACTCATATGTCTTCCAACAGCGAAAAACAGCTCCGCCCGGAATTCATGCAGGCGTGCGCGACCTTTATTTTTGCAAGAGCCGCGTCCTCTTCCGCGAGATTTCTATCGGAAACCCTCAAAGCACTGCAAAAACCCCTGTTTTTGCCTGGGCAGAAGGGTAAACGCCTAGCGACGTTTACAAGTGCCTCAATTATGATTTGCAGGCGCGTGACGGACACCGTTTTTCCGGCGGCCGCTCCCGCACTTTTTGGGAACACATTCAGCGGCAACAGACCGCCCGTCCCGTATTCATAAGCAACCAAGGACTTGTATCATGACCTCCGAAAATACGAATGAAAAGGTCGGCATCGGTGCGTACCTCTCGCTCGCATTCGCCATCATTTTCTTCTCCGGTCTCTGCGCTTCGTCACAGTGGTGGGGCGTTTTCGACTTCACTACCGTCAACGGCGGCTTTGGCCGTCTCGTCAGCAGCGTTGCTGATCAGGGCGACACCATCAAGACCGCCATGGCCAACTTCCGCGGCAAGGGCGGTTCCGGCGCCATTGACGGCTTCATGTTCGCTCTCTCCCTCGTTCCGACCGTGATGTTCGCTCTCGCGATGATCACCGTGTTCGAACACTTCGGCGCCCTCAAGGCCGCCCGCAAGGTCCTGACACCGATCATTCGCCCGCTCATCGGCATTCCGGGTTCCGCTGCTCTCGCCCTCATCGCCTCGATGCAGTCCACCGACGGCGGCGCCGCTCTGACGCGCCAGCTCAAGGACGCCGGCGAACTCACCGAAGCGGAAGCGAACACGTTCGCCGCCTTCCAGATGACGGCCGACGCCCCGATTACGAACTTCTTCGGTTCCGGCGCTGTGCTCTTCACGCTTCTCGCTGCCGACGGCACCCCCGCCGCCCCGGTCAGCCTCGGTCTCTGCCTCGGCATCATCCTGCTCGGCAAGGTGCTGTCCGCCAACCTGATGCGCCTCATCCAGATCCGCTCTGCCCGCAAGGCCAAGTAATCACGAACATCTGAAGAAGGAATATAAAAATGTCCGGACATGAATCTGCCAATCCCATGGTGACCGACGTCTTCGTCAAGGGCGCGGTCCAGGGCTGGAACATCGCAGTCACCTCCACCATTCCGAACGTTCTCATGGCGTTCGTGATCATCAAGGTCCTCAACCACTCCGGCCTGCTCGCCCTCATCGGCCAGCTCTTCCAGCCGGTCATGGCCATCTTCGGCCTTCCCGGCGAAGCCGCCACGGTTCTTCTCGGCGGCTGGATGTCGATGGGCGGCGGCGTTGGCGTCGCGGTTTCCCTGTTTGACCAGGGCATCCTCAACGGCGACCACATCGCCATCGTTGCTCCGTCCATCTTCCTCATGGGCTCCCAGGTCCAGTACATGGGCCGCTGCCTTGGCGTGATCGGCGTCAAGGGCGCCGACATCCTCAAGATCATGGCTCTCCCGATCACGACCGCCTTCATCTCGCTCTTCGTGATGAAGCTCATCGTGCTCGCCGCCTGATTCCGGCCCGAAGCTGAAAAGTAAAGACCGCCCCAGCGTTCCCAAGACGCCGGGGCGGCTTCGTTTTATGAAGCCCCGCATGCTATGCTGAATCGAACGGACATCCATGCCTGCAGGAGGCCTCATGAAGAACATTCTCGTGATCGGCGCAGCCGGTCAAATCGGCTCCGAACTCGTCCCCGAACTGCGACGCCGCGGCTACATGACCGTAGCCGCGGGAAGCGGCCGCACCCCGCTGCCCGCTTCGCTCGCCGAAGGCGGACCGACGGCCGTCGTCAATCTGCTTGACGCCGAAGGCGTACGGAAGACAGTAGAGCACTTCAGCATCGACACGGTCTTCAATTTAGCCGCCATTCTCTCCGCCGTGGGCGAATCAAAGCCCATGACCGCGTGGGACATCGGCGTCAACGGCGTCATCGGCCTGCTCGAACTTGCCTGCGACAAGAAGCTGTCGGTCTTCACGCCAAGCTCCATCGGCGTCTTCGGGCCCGAAACCCCACACGATCCGACGCCTCAGGACACGGTCTGCCGGCCGAGAACCATGTACGGCATCACCAAGGTCGCGGGCGAGCTGCTTTCCGACTACTACAGGGCGAAGTACGGCGTCGACGCAAGAAGCGTGCGCTATCCGGGACTCATCTCGCACGTGACGCCGCCGGGCGGCGGCACGACCGACTATGCCGTCGACATCTACTGGAAGGCTGTCGAAAACCGATGCTATGCCTCGCCGCTTGCCGAAGGCACGAAGCTTCCGATGATGTTCATGGCCGATGCACTCAGAGCCGCGATCGAGCTGATGGAAGCGGACGCCTCAAGGTTGCGCCACTTCAACAGCTTCAACGTTGGCGCGATGAGCTTCGCGCCCGAAGAGATTGCCGCTAGCATCCGCAGGAGAATGCCCGGATTCGAGCTTTCGTACGAAGTGAATCCCCTTCTCCAACGCATTGCCGAAAGTTGGCCCGACGCGCTCGACGACACGGCGGCACGCGAGGAATGGAACTGGAAGCCGGAGTACGATCTGGACGCCATGACGGACGTGATGCTCAACGCCGTTGCCCAAAGGCTTGGGAAAACCCTTTGATCCAGAGCGGGCCTGAAAAAAGCCGGCACTCGAAAGATTGCCGGCTTTGGTGTCTGAAGAAGCAGAGGCCTACTTCTTCTTTTTGCGCACGAGGAAATCCTCGATGTTGTCGCCCGCCAGGGTGGCAAGGTCATGCGCGACCTCCTCTTCCCAAGGTTCGGGCGCGCGGGGCTCGTTCGGATTGTCAACGCGCCACTGGTGCGCGAACTCTCCGATCGCCTGGCGAAGAAGATCGAGGCCGTCGCCCGTCAGAGCGGAAACGAAGACCGCCTTCGGACGGCCGTCGGGATGGCGCACGATCTCGGGCTCGAGCGTCGTGTTGTCGATCTTGTTGTAGACAAGAATCGCAGGCACGTCGTCGGCCTTGATGTCCTTGAGGACCGAGTTCACCTCGACGATCTGATCCTCTCGCACGGGCGAGGAGGCGTCGACCACATGAAGGAGAAGGTCCGCATGAACCGTTTCGTCAAGCGTGGACTTGAAGGCTTCGACGAGCTGATGCGGAAGACCGCGGATGAAGCCCACCGTATCGCTTGCCACGACCGTCTCGTCGTCACTGATCCAGCAGCGGCGGGCCGTGGTGTCGAGCGTTGCGAAGAGCTGGTCGGCCGCGTAGCTCTGAGCCCTTGTGAGGCGATTGAAGAGCGTCGACTTGCCGGCGTTGGTATAGCCGACGAGCGAAACGGAAAGCGTGTCGGAGCGCGAGCGGGAGCGGCGCTGCGTGTCGCGCTGGCGCGCAAGGCGCTTCAGCTGATCGCGCAGCTGCTTCATGCGCACGCCGATCATTCGGCGGTCAAGCTCGATCTGCTTTTCGCCCGGGCCGCCGGTCTTGCCGAGGCCGCCGCGCTGGCGCTCAAGGTGGGTCCAGCCGCGCACGAGGCGCGTGGACAGGTGCTCAAGCTGGGCAAGTTCGACCTGCAGGCGGCCTTCGCGGGACTTCGCGCGGGCGCGGAAGATGTCGAGAATCAGCTGGGTGCGGTCCAAAACGGGGAGCTCGATGGCGCGCTCGATGTTGCGCTGCTGAGCGGCCGAAAGAGGAACGTCAAAGACAACGACGTCGGCATGGAGTTCATGGGCGAGATCGCCGAGCTCCTCAACCTTGCCGGAACCGATGAAGAAGGCGGGATCGGGCTTGTCTCGCTTGGCATCAAGAAGTCCGACCGGTTCGAGACCGTCGGACTTGACGAGAAGCGAGAGTTCCTCGGCCGAATCCTGATAGATGACGCGGCCGACTACGACGCAGACGAGAAAGGCGCGCGTGGCCTTCACCGCGCGCGTCTCATCAATTTGAAACGTGCTGATATCAGTTCTCCGGCACGGAGGGCATGTTCACGGCGCGCGTCGGAACGACGGTGCTGATTGCATGCTTGTAAACCATCTGGGTGACCGTGTTGCGCAGAAGCACGACATACTGGTCGAAGGATTCAATCTGGCCCTGAAGCTTGATGCCGTTGACAAGATAGATGGAAACGGGGATGCGATCCTTGCGAAGGATGTTCAGGAACGGATCCTGGAGGAGCTGACCTTTCTGAGTCATTTTGTTGTTCTCCGACCGTCGGGGACTTTTCCTTGCGGAAGCCCGTCAGTCTTTGTTGTTATTCGATGCGGGAGACCCTGAACCGGTTTCAGAACACCCCCGCGCACGTCCGCAATCAATTGCGGATCCTTTTGAGATTTTAACACCTGGCGATTGTAAAAAACGTCGGCGAAGAGGCTAGGAATCTCAAAAGAAGGCGGAATTTGCCCCCCTTTTCATGAAGCAGCCCGCCATTTTGAGAATCGCTCAAAAAAAGAACGCCCTTCTCGGCTTGAGAAGAGCGTTCCGGCATGCAAGAAGGACCGAAGGCGAGCTCCGGCCCCAAGTGAATTTTACCTCACTGATCAGCGCTTGTTTTCGTCCTTGACGAAGGGGTTTTCCTTCGTGCGGAACTCAATGCGAAGCGGCGTGCCGGCGAGGTCGAACTTTTCGCGGAAGAAGCCTTCGAGGTAGCGGCGGTAGCTTTCGCCGATGTCCTCAAGGGCGTTGCCGTGAATGACGATGACCGGCGGATTGGAGCCGCCCTGGTGAGCGAAGCGGGGCTTCGGACGGCCGCCGCGGGCACGCGGGGGCTGCTGGCGCTCGACGGCTTCGAAGAGCGCGCGCGTGAGCTTCGGCGTCGGGATCTTGCGATAGGCCGCGGCATGGGCCTCGTCAACCGCCTTCATGAGGTGGTTGAGGCCGTTGCGCTTCAGAGCGGAGATGCGGATCATGCGGGCCCAGCGCAGGAAGTGAAGCTTGCGCTCGAGCTCGAGATTGAACATTTCGCGGTCATAGTCGGACATGAGGTCCCACTTGTTGACGGCAACGACAAGCGCACGGCCGGTTTCGAGAACGTAGCCGGCAATGTGGGCGTCATGGTCGGCGATGCCGTTCTTGGCATCGATGACGAGGATGACGACGTTGGCGTCCTCAATGGCCTGAAGGGTCTTGACGACGGAGAACTTTTCGATGGCTTCGAACACCTTGCCCTTCTTGCGAAGGCCGGCGGTGTCGACGAGCTCGTAGGGGCGGCCGTTGTATTCGAAGTCGACGCGAATAGCGTCGCGGGTGGTGCCCGGCATGTCGAAGGCGATGAGTCGCTCTTCGCCGATGAGCGCGTTGATGAGCGTGGACTTGCCGGCGTTCGGACGGCCGGCGAGCGTCACCTTGAGGCGCTTGGGCGCATCGGGATCCTCGTCCTCCTCTTCGTCATCAGGCTCATCTTCAAAACCTTCGAGGGCGAGATCCATGACGGCGTTGACGCCCTGGCCGTGAGCGGCGGAAATCAGCCACGGCTCGCCGAAGCCGAGTTCGTAGAATTCGGCGGCAGCAATGGCGGAGAGACCTTCGGCCTTGTTCACGACGAGAATGATCTTGCGGCCGGATTCGCGCAGGCGTACGGCGATGCGCTGATCGTGCGGCGTAAGGCCGGAGCGTGCGTCGCAGACGAAGATGACGACGTCGGCTTCGTCAATGGCGAGCTCGGCCTGGCTGGCCATGGCCTTGACGATGCCCTCGGACTTGACGGGCTCGAAGCCGCCGGTGTCGACGACGATGTAGGGCATGCGGCCGACACGGCCCTGACCGTACTGGCGGTCGCGGGTAAGCCCGGGGAAGTCGGCGACGATGGCGTCGCGGCTGCGCGTGAGGCGATTGAAAAGCGTGGACTTGCCGACGTTCGGGCGGCCCACGAGAGCAATGACAGGAAGCATGTTTCTAGAAATAATGAGGCCGGACGACGCTCCGCAGGGAGCATCGGCCGGCAGGAAATCAAGGCGTATTAAAGAGCGATGGAGTGCGCGGCCTTATTCGCCGAGCGTCTCCTGAAGCACGTAGGCGACTTTGCCTTCGACGGTCTGGAAGACCGCGCCGTAGCCGAACTGGGCGGCGGGCGAGCGCACGGCGCCGCTCAGGCGGGTGCGGCCGACAACCGTGCCGGTCATGGGGTCCATCATCGTGACGTAGCCCTCATAGTCGGCAACCGCAAGCGTGGCGCCGATGCGGATCGGAGCGGAAATCGTGCGGTATTCGAGGTCGCGGTTGACCCAAGCCTCGCGGCCGTTCTCGCGGTTGTAGGCGTGAACGTAGCTCTGGTCGTCGACGACGTAAACCATGCGGGCGTCGGCAACCGGACCGGTCACGCTGTCAACCTTGGCGCTCCAGGCAAGCTGGCCGTTCATGGAGTTCATGCACACGAGGTTGCCCTGGAAGGCGGCGGCGCACATGAGCTGGTTGTCAACCCAGGGGCGGCCGACGACGTCGATCAGACGTTCGACTTCGGTGATGCCGGAAGCCTGGCCGATGACGGCGTCAAACACGGGCTTGCCGTTGAGGCCGAGCGCGAGGAGACGGCCGTTGGACTGGCCCGAGAGAATGCCTGCCGGCGACCAGGCCATCTGATTGAAGGCCTGAAGGGTGAGCGCGGGAGCCTGACCCTGATAGTGCCAGCGGCGTTCGCCGGTGACGATGTCGAAAGCCGTGATGCGCGTGTCGGAGGTCTTCACCACGACGAGCCCCTGGCCGACGAGCGGCGGAACATCCGTTTCGGCGGAGAGAGCGGCGCGCCAGACGAACTGGCCTTCGGCGTCATAAACCTCGACCTCGCCGCGATCGGTGACGATCGCCTGATGCAGGCCGTCGGAGCCGACGCCGGCAACAATGCGCGAGCCGGCCTTGACCTTCCAGACCTTCTCGCCCGTCAGGCGGTCGAGGCGGTAGAGAGTCTTTTCACCGGCGGCGTAGACGGCGTTGTCCGTCACGGCGGGAATGAGATAGCCGTCGTTTTCGCCGACGGAAGCCGTCCAGGAAATCTTCGGGCTGACCTGTGCGCGGAAGTCCTGCAGGTCGGCAGGTTCGCGGCTGTTGGGCGTGCTGCAGCCGGCGAGGGTCATAACCGTCAGCGCGGCAACGGCGCCGAGCAGAACTTTCTTGGCAAACATCGTATTCATCTCGTTGTATTGGGCATCTCGCCGCAGGCAAACCGCCGCACGGCTGAACCTAGGATTGTATTAGCAAAAAGAACGGCAACGGGGACAAATGAGGCGTTTTTTTCATTTGTCCGGCGCCGCCGTCCTGAATGCGCCGCCGCATCGGCTCAAAACCGTGCTCGGGCGGCGCCGACCGTTATTCCGCAGTGGAAACGGAAGCGAGCTTGTAGTGAAGCACGCCGCGGATCGGGCTCTGCTCGCCGGCGGCAACAGCCTTTTCCCAGGCCTCGCGAGCCTTGGCGATATCGTTCATGGCGTAGTAAACGTCGCCGAGACGATCCTGAACAAGCGCAACCTGATCCTGCACGGGCTTGGCGGCCTCGATGGCCTTCAGAGCAGCCTGCGGATTCTTGGCGGAAAGCTCAATGCCGGCAAGACGAACGCGGGCGATGGTGTCGTACTCGGGATGACCCGACTTTTCGATCACCCAGGTGAGACGAGTGCGGGCCAGATCGAGATTGCCCTCCTGAGCTTCAACAGCGGCGGAGGCGAGCGCACCCAGAGGGGCGTAGATCGTCGAGCCGTATTCGCTGATGAGGCCGTCGGCGATCGACTTCACGTTCTTCGTGTCGTTCTGATAGATCGCGTTCTGCAGCTGCACATAGGCGCCGGAGGCATTGGCGGCCTGATTGCGCTGATACCAATGCCAGCCGTTCCAGCCGGCAAAGCCGAGACAGCAGACGCAGACGGCGGCAGTAATGGGGGTGCCCCACTTCTCCCACCAGGCCTTCATTTGGTCAATGCTCTCTTGTTCTTCCAAGTCGTAAGCCATCGCTTGCGCTCCTTAAGTCAACTCGTGAATGATTACGCGGCAAGCGCGGCGGCAATGGCCGCGGCTGCGCCGGCAAGCGGAAGGGCCGTCTGTTCGGCATAAGCCGCTTCGCCTTCGCGAAGAGCCTTGACGGAAACCGTGCCGGCAGCGAGCTCGTCCTCGGCGGCAAAGACCGCAAAGCGGGCGCCGCTGGCGTCGGCCTTCTTCATCTGGCTCTTGAAGCCGGACTTGCCCGGATGCACCATAACGCGCACGCCGGCGTCGCGAAGCGCTTCGGCGAGAAGCATCGCCTGAACCTGCGTGTCGCCGCCGTTATGAATGACGTAGACGTCGGTCTGGGTACGGGTCGGCACGCGGCCGCATTCGCGCATGAGTTCGATGACGCGTTCCATGCCCATGGCAAAGCCCACGCCCGGAGCCGGACGGCCGCCGAGCATTTCAATGAGCGGGTCGTAGCGGCCGCCGCCGCAGATCGTGCCCTGAGCGCCGAGCTTGTCCGTAATCCACTCGAAGACCGTGTGGTTGTAATAGTCAAGACCGCGGACGAGACGCGGATTGATCACGTACTCGATGCCGGCGGCGGAAATGAGCTGCTCCATGCGGGCGAGGAAGGCGCGGCTGTCTTCGCCGAGGTAGTCGAGAAGACGCGGAGCGGCGTTGACGAGATCCTGCATCTCGGGATTCTTCGTATCGAGAATGCGAAGCGGATTCGTGTAGAGACGGCGGCGGGCGTCCTCGTCGAGAACGTCCTGATTGCCTTCGAAATACTTGATCAGGGCTTCGCGGTGAGCCTGGCGTTCCGGCAGAGCGCCGAGCGTGTTGAGCTCAAGACGAACTTCACCGACGCCGAGCTCCTTCCAGATGCGGGCGAGCATCATGATCATTTCGGCATCGATGTCCGGGCCTTCCATGCCGAGCGCTTCAGCGCCGAGCTGGTGGAACTGACGGTAGCGGCCGCGCTGCGGACGCTCGTGGCGGAACATCGGGCCGCAGTACCAGAGGCGCTGCGTGGTGCCGTAGAGAAGGCTGTGCTCATTCACGGAGCGAACAACGGCGGACGTGCATTCGGGACGCAGCGTAAGCTGGTCGCCGTTCATGCTGTCGGTAAAGGAATACATTTCCTTTTCGACGATGTCGGTCACTTCGCCGACGCCGCGGGTGAACACCTTCGTGTTTTCAAGGATCGGGGTGCGGATTTCCTGATAGCCGTAGCGTTCGAGAACGCCGACGGCCGTCTGCTGCAGGGTCTGCCAGACGGCGGCGTCTGCAGGGAGCATGTCGTTCATGCCCTTGACGCCGGCAAATTTTTCTTTGCTCATTCTTTTAAATATCGGATTGCCCACGGGCCAAAGCACCGTAGGTCGTTTGGACGAATTCTTCAATCATAGCGTGAAAGCGGGCCTGCATGTCATCGCCCTTAAGGGCGCAGACCTTCTCTCCGCGGACATAGACGGGAGCGACGGGGCTTTCGCCGGAACCCGGCAGGCTGATACCGATGTCGGCCTGACGGCTTTCGCCCGGGCCGTTGACGACGCAGCCCATCACGGCAACCGTCATATTTTCAACGCCCGGACACGAGGCGCGCCAGTCGGGCATGCGAGAGCGGAGATACTCCTGCGTACCGGCGGCGAGACGCTGGAAAAGGTCGGACGTGGTGCGGCCGCATCCCGGGCAGCTGGTGACCATCGGCGTAAAGCTCCTCAGACCCATGCACTGCAGGATCTCCTGCGCAACGACGACCTCTTCGGTGCGGGGTGCGCCCGGAGAAGGCGTGAGCGAGACGCGGATCGTGTCGCCGATGCCTTCCTGAAGAAGAACGGAAAGCGCCGCGGTCGAAGCGACGATGCCCTTGGAGCCGATGCCGGCCTCGGTAAGACCGAGATGAAGCGCGTAGTCGGCCCGCTTGGCAAGCATGCGGTAGACGGCAATCAGGCCCTGAACCTCGGAAACCTTTGCGCTCAGGACGATGCGGTCGGCCGGAAGCCCCAGCTTCACGGCCATGTCGGCGCTCTGCACGGCGCTTTCGACGAGCGCGGCGCGAAGCACCGCATCGGGCGCGAGCGGATGCTCAAGCGCATTGTTCTCGTCCATCATGCGGGCGAGGAGCGACTGATCGAGAGAACCCCAGTTGACGCCGATGCGAACGGCAGCACCGTACTTCCTGGCGCACTCGATCATGGAGGCGAAATTCTCCATGCCCTTTTCGCCCTTGCCGACGTTGCCCGGATTGATGCGGTACTTGGAAAGCGCAGCGGCGCACTCCGGATAATCGGCAAGGAGCTTGTGACCGTTGTAATGGAAGTCGCCCACAAGCGGAACATGGCAGCCCGCGCGGTCGAGCTCCTCGCGAATTCGGGCGACGCCGCGGGCGGCATCGGGCGTGTTGACGGTGAGGCGGACGAGCTCGCTGCCCGCGCGCGCAAGCGCGAGCACCTGAGCGACGCTCGACTCGACGTCGGCCGTCGAAGTGTTCGTCATCGACTGCACGACGATCGGGTTCAAACCGCCGATCGTCACGACGCGATCGCCCCATGCGACCTTGACGGCATGAGTCTTGCGGCGAAAGTCAAGGGTGTTTTCCGACACGGCTTAAGTCTCCGGGAAATGCACACCGGCCGGAGGCCGGTGTGAAAAGAGCGGCCCGAAGGCCGCTGCTCTGTTGAATCTTTTACTTCACCACGAAGCGGCAGATGCCGTTTCGGGTGGACTTGTCAAGCTCGAAGGATCGGCCGTCGACCGTGATCGTCATGGCGGAGGCATTGCCCACCGTGACGCGAGCGCCGACGGGAACGTTCAGAACCTCGCTGCCGCCCGCAGCCATCTCCTTGGCGAAGAGGTTGCGGCCGTTGGGCAGAAGAATCTGCACCCAGCAGGCGCCCGAAGTCGAAAGAGCAACGCGGCGCTCGGATACAACGGCAGCCTGTTCCTGTGCGCGAGCCTTTTCAGCCCGGGCCTTCTCGGCTGCGGCCTTTTCAGCAGCGGCCTTTTCCGCGGCCGCCTTTTGAGCGGCGGCCTTCTCGGAAGCAGCCTTTTCAGCCGCCTCCTTTTCCGCCGCTGTCTTGTCAGCGGCAGTCTTTTCGGCCTCGGCCTTCTCTTCGGCGGCCTTGGCTTCGGCCGTCATTTCAGGCGCGGCCTCGGGGGCCTGAGCTTTCTGAACGTCAGCTGCCGGAGCGGGCAGTTCACCCCCGGGCTCGGCGGCGCTCATGCTCGACCAGACATACCAGCCGCCGGCGCATGCAAGCACCACGGCGACGGCAATGGCGGCAGCCTTGATGCCGGTGCGGGAGCCGGAAGCGCTGACGACGGTTTCCGTGTTGGGATCGTGATCGGGAATAACGCCGACGCTTGCAGCGCCGTAGCGGGCGCTGTAGTCGGCCACGAGCGGATCGGAATCGAGTCCAAGAACCTGGGCGACGCCGCGAATGAAGGCGCGCACGTAGACCGGTTCGGGAAGCTCGTCAAGTGTTTCGTCCTCAAGAGCGCGAACCTGCTGAACCGACAGGCGGGAGCGCGCGGCCATGTCGCCGATGGAAATGCCCTGAGCTTCGCGGGCGCGCTTGAGTGCGGCGCCGAAGCCTTCGGCGGGTGCCGAATGCAGGATCGGCTCGTTCATGTCAGACGTTTCTTGGGCCATGGCGCTTCCTTCCGGAATTTTCTAGGTGTTCAGTGGATCGGCGCCGCGGGCCCTCACGGCCCGCGCACGTCTCTGCCGGGGCTTACTCTTGGCGGCGAGCCGCCTGAAGGAGCGATGCGGCCTCGGCCTTCTGCTGCGCAAGGCGCTCTGCGCGGCGGGTGCGGTCGCGCACCTCGCCCGCGAGCTGACCACACGCGGCATCGATGTCGTCCCCTCGCGTCTTGCGGACCGTCGTCACGATGCCGGCCTCGTTGAGGCGGCGGCAGAACGCGAGAACCTGCTCGCGCTCGGGCTTGCGCAGATCCGACTGCGTGAAGGGATTGAAGGGAATCAGATTGAACTTGCACGGCACGTCTTCGCGGCGCACGAGTTCGATGAGTTCGTCGGCCTGCTCAAGGCGGTCGTTGATGCCGCCGAGCATGACGTACTCGAAGGTGATGAAGTCGCGCGGAGCCACCTTGAGGTAGCGGCGGCACGCGGCCATCAGGTCGGCAAGCGGATGCTTGCGGTTGACCGGCATGAGCTTGTCGCGCAGCGCATCGTTGCCCGCATGCAGGCTCACGGCGAGCGCAACGGGACTGTCCTCCGCGAGCTTGTCCATCTGACGGACGAGACCCGACGTGGAGACGGTGACGCGGCGGCGGGAGAGCCCGTAGCCGTTGTCGTCAAGGAAGATGTGCAGCGCGCGCAGAACATTGTCGAGATTCTGGAGCGGCTCGCCCATCCCCATGAGCACGACGTTGGAGATAATGCGGTCATTGGGGTCCGTCACACCTGCGTCGCGGCGCAGTTCGCGTTCGGCCCACCAAAGCTGGCCCACGATCTCGGCGGTCGTGAGATTGCGGTTGAAGCCCTGCTTGCCCGTAGAGCAGAAGAGGCAGCCCATGGCGCACCCCGCCTGCGTGGAAATGCAGAGCGTGCCGCGGTCATCCTCGGGGATGAACACCGATTCGACCGCGTTTCCGTTGCCGACCTCAAAGAGCCACTTGCGCGTGCCGTCAGCCGACTTCTTTTCGGTGATGGGCACGGGAGGACGCACTTCGGCCATGTCCTTCAGCTTGGCTCGGAACGCCTTCGCAAGGTTCGTCATGTTGTCGAAGTCGCCTTCGACATGACGATGGAGCCAGCGCGAAAGCTGAGTTGCACGGAAGGCCTTTTCGCCGATGCCGGCACACCATGCGGTAAGTCCTTCATGATCAAAGTCGAGAAGGTTCACCTTGGGAGCGGCAGCAGACTCTTTGACGTTGTCGGTCACGTATTTTTCCTCACTGAGTTCGCAGCAGATTAGCGGCTGTGAATGGCGAGAGCCGGGAAGAAGTAGGCGATTTCAACGGCGGCCGTTTCCGGAGCGTCGGAACCGTGGACGGCGTTGGCGTCGATGCTTTCAGCGAAGTCGGCGCGGATCGTGCCGGCGGCAGCCTTCTTCGGGTCGGTAGCGCCCATGAGTTCGCGGTTCTTGAGAATGGCGCCTTCGCCTTCGAGAACCTGGATCATGACCGGGCCGGACGTCATGAAGGAGACGAGATCCTTGAAGAAGGGACGTTCCTTGTGAACGGCGTAGAAGCCTTCGGCTTCAGCCTGGGAAAGCTGGCGCATCTGAGCGGCAACGATCTTGAGGCCGTTCGTTTCGAAGCGGGAGTAGATCTTGCCGATGACGTTCTTGGCAACGGCGTCCGGCTTGATGATGGAGAGGGTGCGTTCAATAGCCATTTTGTTCTCTCTGAGAAAAAGCCCGGAAAAAAGGCTCCGGGACGTAAAAAAACCGATAAAAGGGAGCGGCTCTGCTCCCTTTCATACTGAACGAATGATTTTAGCACGAGGCCGCAGACACGCCCCCTGTCAACCCCGCCTTTTTCGTTTGGCTACAACAAGATTCAATCCGCCACAAGATGCCGGCAAGCCTGATCGCCGCCCGAACGCCGCCCAAGCGAAGGCATCGTTCGCATCCTCTTCGATCGCCTGCCGCTGATGGACGGGTTTGTCAGCGTTTCTTATTCCATGCAAGTCGTGGCAAAATTGCACCTGCGGGAAATATCTCCTATGCTGAGGACTTCCGGCGCTCACTACTTCGGATTCATACCCATGCCCACCAACAACCAAGATAAGCACGACAAGCCCGTCAATCGTCCGGTCGACAAGATCTTTGCCGAGAATCTCGGCGCCACCTTCGCCGGCTGCGTGCGCGACCTCACCGGTTCCCTCTTCAACAAGGAAGTGGCGAAAGCGGCAAACGTGAGCCTCTGCCCGATTCCGTTCCTCGGCACCGAAGCCAAATGCCGGTTCAAGGCCTTCTGGGGGGCCGCTCTTCAGGCGATCGCAATCCGCATTGCCATTGAGAACCTGCCCGCCTACGCTGATGAGAAGCTTCTCAAGAAGACGCTCTTCCAGATGCAGAACTTCGTCGACCAGGCGCTCGGCCGTCCGGTCTTTTCCAAGATGTCCCCCGAAGACGTCGAACGCTACAGCACGATCCGCAGCCGCATGACGCAGGCCGCGCTCGCCCCCGGATCCGACAAGGAATCCATGGCCCGCGTCTTTCTTTCGCTCGTGCACGACATCCCCGCCGACTCGGTTCCCGATTCCCGTATCAATGAAACCGCCACCCACATCGGCATCTCCATGGGACTCTTCAAGCGACTGCTCGAGATTTCACTCAATTCCCCGAATTCCTGGACGCGTCCCAAGTAGCCTCGCGTCTCAAGGCGGCTCGGCGGAGCCGCCTTTTTCATACCTACAAAAAGACCGGCAAGGCTCATCGAACCCGCCAGCCTGAAGCTAAAAATCAAGCGCCGTTACTTTCCGGCCTTTTCAGACTTTTCGGCCTTTTCACCCGACTTTCCGGAAGCCTTTTCGTCCGTCTTCTTCGGGGATTCAGGCTTCGGAAACACAAGCTTGAAGAGTTCCTCAAGCTCGGCCACGACCTTCTTGCGGCGCCCTTTGAGAAGCTCCTTCAGAACGCCCCGACAAGCGGAGGCAAGTTCCGCGGGATCGAGCTTCAGATCGTAGGCTTCGCGGCGAGCGGCCTGGCGAACGGCAAGGCGCACGCAGAGCGCCGTGTAGCGGTTCCCGTCAACAGCCGCCAAATCCGTCAGAAACTCCAGAACGGCGGCGCGGCGTTCGACCGGCGTGCGGACATTGCCCACAACTTCAATCTGCGCCTCAAGCTCGGCCAGCTTGTCGGGATTGATCTTGTCCATGATGACGGGAACGAGCCCGCAGACGAGATCCCGGGCAGAGCCCTCGAACTCCTCTGCAGGCAGACCGGCGACTGAGAGAAGATGATCGACGCGATCGGCCAGATCCTCGTGCGTGACCGTCTTCACGGTCGAGCCTCCGTGCTTGACCCTCTCGAGCACGCCGGCCTGATTCAAAGCCTCGATGGCCTTGCGAACCTTGTAGCGGGTGACCCCGAAACGCTCTGCGAGCTGGGATTCGCTCTCAAGCTTGAAGCCCGGCTTTGCAAAGCATTCGAACATGTAGGCGTCAAAAGCCTCCCTGAAGGCCGCATCGGCCTCGCGGCGGGCCTGAGCCCTTTCCCTGACTGCGGCTCTCGTCATAGTCAAATCCTCCTTGATCCCTAAAAAACGGACCTTTTGCAATCATTGTAGCGCGGCCAAAAATATAAGTCGACTTAACTTCCGTTATTTTATTTTCCCTTTTGCGAGAAGGAAAAACAGACTTCTCCATGCAAGTCGCCGGCATATGAAAAAAGCGCCGTGACGGCGGTCCGTCCGGCGCTTTTCGACTTGTTCCCCGAACCGGCGATCGGATTCGGGGAGCTCCGCAATTTACTGAGGAAGGTTCATCTTGACATCGTCATCACCCGAAGCGGCGATGCGGCGTTCGATAGCCTCGGCTTCTTCGGTCTTCTTCTCGGGCTTGGGACCCGGTTCGAGAACGGCGATGGACTCGACATGGCCCGTGTGCGGGAACATGTTCATGATGCCGGCGGCGCGGATGTGCCAGCCGCCCTCGTGATAGAGGATGGCGCAGTCTCGGGCAAGCGTGGCGGGGTTGCAGGAAACATAGACGACGCGGGCCGGACGCTTGTCGGTCGCAGCGAGAACGCGGGAGAGCGCAAGAGCGCCTTCGCGCGGCGGGTCGATGAGAACACGGTCGATGCCGCCCATCTTCTTCCAGAGGGCATCCCAGTCGGCTTCGCACCAGGTGAAGAGATTGCGGGCGACGAAGTCGGTCTTGTCGGCCAGACCGTTGTCGGCTGCGCCCTGGCGGGCGCGTGCGACGAGCGCGTCGGAGCCTTCGATGCCGGTCACGTGCGAAGAGCGCGTGGCGAGCGGCAGCGTAAAGTTGCCCAGACCGCAGAAGAAGTCGGCGACCTTGTGTTCGGGCTCAACGCCGAGAAGACGGACGGCGCGGCCGACCATAGTTTCGTTGAGCTCATGGTTGACCTGCGTGAAGTCTGTCGGCTTGAAGTTGATGCGAACGCCGAACTCGGGCAGCTGAAGGCCGAGCGCATCAATATTGGCCGGATCGACCGGATGGGCGGAATCCGGACCCTTGGGCTGGAGCCAGATGTCGGCGTTGTGCTCGGCGCCGAACGCATTGAGAAGAGCCATGTCTTCATCGGTCGGCGTTTCGAGAACGCGGAAGACGAGGGCCGTGCGGCCGTTGCCGCCGACGGCGACTTCGATCTGCGGCATGCGCTGGCGGATGGAGAGCTTGGAAACGAGCTCGCGCATCGGCATGATCATGTCGGAGACGTTCTTCGTGAGGATGTGGCACTCCTTCATCTCGGCAACGTAGGAGGAGGACTTTTCATGAAAGCCCACAAGCACGCCTCCCTTCTTGGCAACGTCGCGAACGGTGAGACGGGCGCGGTGGCGGTAGTTCCAGAACGGACCGTAGATCGGCGTGATCACCTGTTCCGGGCGCACGCGGCCGATGTGCCAGAGCGTGTCGAGAAGCGTGAGCTCCTTGTAGGCAACCTGAGCGCGGGGCTCGAGATGCTGCATGGCGCAGCCGCCGCAGCTTCCCGGGCCGTGGCCGAACTTGGGACAGCGGGGCTTGACGCGCTGGACGCTTTCGCGATGGACCTGGGCGACGCGGCCGATTTCAAAGCTGGTCTTGTTGCGAATACGCTCGTAGGTGACGAGCTCGCCCGGAAGGGCGCCCTCGATGAAGACGACCTTGCCGTCGTGGTGGCCCACACCGCGGCCTTCCTGATCGAGGCGTTCGACCTCGACCGTGAAGTATTCGGGGGTTTTCTCTTTGCGTCGTGCCATGACTGTTAACTCTCTATAAAACAGGGGTCCCGGGGCGGCCGACTTCATCCAGCCGTCCTCAAAAATTCAGGTAGGAGACTTTACCAAAAAGAAGAGCGCCTGGCGAAAAAGCCGGCGCTCTTTTTTGCAGTTCCTCTTCAGATCATCGCTTGTTGAGGTAGTTCATCGGATCGACGCACTTGCCCGTCTCGCGAACCTCGAAGCGAAGCGTATCGCCCTGAAGGTCGGCGATCTTCTGGCCGGCCTTCACCTTGGCGTTCTGAGCGACCGTGACATTGCCGAGCCCGGCATAAGCGGTAATGAGGGTCGGAAGATGCTTGACGACGACTAGCATGCCGGAATAGCCGTCGAGCTTGCCGATCCAGATCACTTCGCCCTGCATGGCGGCAACGACAACATCGCCCTTGACGCCGGCGATGTCAAGACCGCGCTTGTTCTTCGCGAAGTCGCTCGTGATCTTGCCGCTGATCGGCCAAATCATGCGCTGGCCCGGCGTGACGGCCTTGAGCTTCTCCTGGGCCTCGGCCTTGGCAGGTTCAGCCTCAGCCTTGAGCTTCGCCGCAGCAGCCTCGGCGTCAGCCTTGGCCTGTTCGGCAGCGGCTTCGACTTCGGCCTTCTTTTGAGCCGCTTCGGCCGCAACCTTTGATCCGGCTCCTTCTTCAGCGGCAGCGCCCGGCACTGCCTGAGCAGTGCGCACCGGGGCGGTTTCAAGCACGGTGTCGTTCGTCACGCGGTTGACGCGAACCTGAGGATTGGGAACATAATCGCGCGGCGCATTGACGGCCTTCGGGAGGCGGAGCACCTGACCCACACGAAGCGTCGTCGGATCGCTGATGGCGTTGAGCTGCTCGAGCTGATCGACGGAAAGTCCGTAGCGCATGGAGATGTTGTAGACGGTGTCGCCCGGAGCCACCGTGTGGGTGCGGCCGGAATCGACGATGCCGCCGGGCAGCAGGCTCGGCGTCAGAACCGGAGCGGTCGAGGCATCGCCGTAGGTGGAATGGTCGACAACCTTGGCGGGCCCCATGTCAACGGACGAGCAGCCCGACAGGAAGGCTGCGGCGGCAGCCGCGGCCGAGATCGACAGAATGCGTGCGGTTTTATTCATCTTCCTTTGCCTTGAATAATCGTTTAGGTGCTCAGACGGCGGGACCGTCCATCCAATTGCGGATGGTGGGAACCTGCTTGTAGTTCGTAAGGTCGACCTGAAGCGGCGTCACGGAGACGTAGCCGTGGGAGGTTGCCCAAAAGTCCGTGCCCTCCTCCGCATCGGCAGGCTTGCCGGCGGCGCCGAGCCAGTAGATCGGAAAGCCGCGCGGGCTCATCTCGCGAATGACGTTTTCGGCGCAGTTTCGCTTGCCCAGACGCGTGCCGCGAATGCCCTTCAGGGCTTCGACCGGCATGTTGGGCATGTTGACGTTGAGGAGCACCGCCCTCTCGTCCTCTCGGCTTTCAAGATAGCGCTCGACAACGAGCTGCGCAATCTTGGCGGCGGATTCAAGCTCCACCCAGCCCTTGTCGATCTGCGAAAAGGCAATGGAGGGAACGCCGAAGAGATAGCCTTCGATCGCAGCCGCAACCGTGCCCGAATACATCGTGTCGTCGCCCATGTTGGCGCCGCAGTTGATGCCGGACACCACAAGGTCGGGCTTCGGCAGAAGGCCCGTCAGCGCGACGTGCACGCAGTCGGACGGCGTGCCCGAAAGAACATAGAGGCTGTCGCCGTCCTGATGCTCGACGGTGAGCGGACGATTGAGCGTAAGCGAATTGGAGGCGCCCGAATGATTGTGATCGGGCGCGACGACCGTCACGCGGCCGAAACGGCGCATGGCGTTTGCAAGAGCCTTGATGCCGGGCGCGCGATAGCCGTCATCGTTGGAGACAAGAATATGCATGGATATCCTGCAGACTTCGTTGGATTGGATCGTCTGATTTTAGCCCATCAGCCCAAGCGAGTCGCGCCCTGCCCTGCAAACGAAAGGAAAAGTTCGCCTCCTTGTCCGGCAGCTACAGATAGTGTCCGGAAAAGAGCCTCTCCTCGGGGAACTTGAGCATGAACGTCGAACCCTCGCCGAGCTTCGAGTGAATGATCAGCTCGCCGCCCGCTCGGCGCATGACGTGCTTGACGATGGCCAGTCCGAGCCCCGTTCCGCCCGTATCTCTTGAGCGGCCCTTGTCGACTCGGTAGAAGCGCTCGGTAATGCGGGGAATGTCTTCGGGCGGGATTCCGATGCCGTTGTCGGACACCGTCAGAACGGCGCCGGTTCCCACGCGCTTCCATACGATCTGGATTCGTCCGCCGCGCGGCGTGTAGCGCACGGCATTCGTGATGAGATTGATGACGGCGCTGCGAATCTCCTCGGGATAGCCAAGCAGGGAAATCCTCTCGTGCTTCACTTCGAACTTGTGCTGCATCTTCGAATAGGCCATGCCTTCGCGCACGGCATTGTCGACGAGTGCGGGCATGTTGATGAGCTCGGGCTCGGCGGTGCCGCGCTCATCCCGGTTCTCGAGCTTCGAGAGCATCAGCAGGTCGTCGGTAAGGCTCTTCATGCGGGCGGTCTGCTCGCGCATCAGGGCGAGATGGCGCTTTCTCAGCTCGATCGGAACATCCATGTCCGCAAGATCGAGAAAGCCCGCAATGACGGTGAGAGGCGTGCGAAGCTCGTGAGAGACATTGGCCACGAAGTCGCGGCGCATGTCGTCGACGCGGCGGCGTTCGGTGACGTCATGCGAGACGATGATCGTATGACGATCGTCGGGCGCCACGACGGCAACGTCAAGTAGCACGGAGCCGCCCGAAACTTCAAGTGAAAAATGGTGGGAGAAGTCGCGCGAGTGCAGCCACGCCGCAAATGCGGGCTGTGATGCCGAAATCATGTCCGTGAAGATGCGGCCGGCATCCTCAGGCGTGACGTCCATGTGCACGGCAGCCATGGTGTTCACCCACTCGACGACGCCGTTCTCGCCCTTGAGAATGACGACGCCCTCGGGTAGAAGCTCAAGCGTCTGGCGATATCGCGCATCGCGGGCCTCGAGCCTCGCCTGCATGGAGCGCTCCTCGTCCACGATGAGCTTTCCGGCATAAACGGCCAGCAGGGCGAAGACGGCAACACCCATGCAGAAGAAGAGCGCGGCGGTGTCGCCGGCAACGCTCAGCCAGAGAACGGCCGAGATGAGCGCGACGAGGATAAGGCCGCCGACAATCAGAATGCCGAGATGCTGCGTCCGTCGTCCTCTGGGCGACAAGGGTTCCGGCATGGAAATTGCTTTTTCAAGCCTGTGCATTTGCGTAACCTCAATCCGATGAGCGTTCTATCCGGTCCGCCTCATTGAAGCTCCCCCGTTAAAAACGGAGGATTCACTATGACACTCTCAAGGCTTTTTCAGGGGACAAAGCCGCCTGAACGTCACCCATTGAACAAAGTGTTTGCGACAGACCTCTTTCCCGTTCCTCCTTGCTTGCGCAATTAGGCTTCGTGAGTCTCGAAGAACCTTGCGGCTCTCCTTGATCGCTACGAGGTTGTTGACGACACAGACCGCTGTCGCGCAACAGTGCTTCCGCAGTCGTCCACTTCTGCAAGAGAAGGGCTCGGTCGTGTCCATTTTTAGTTGCATGACATGCGAGGAATGCACTCATGACATCTCGTTGCACGAGCGTGTCGGTGTCTCCCCAGCGATGCCACCTTTCCTTCAACGGCTTCTTTCGGTACGAATCCGTTTCCGGGTCGTACTGCGACATCTTCAGCTTGTATGCGTTGAGTTCAATGACCTCGCAGCCGGCGCTTTCAGCCTTGCGCTTGAGGTGTGCAACGAACTCGCCCATACCAGTCCGATTGGTCGATCTTCCGAAACTGCGCTGATAGGATCGGTAACTGTTTTTCTCTATCTTGATCGTGCCGCCGATTTGGAGCAGATCGTTCACCAGCTTGCCGTGGTCGCGCTTTCGGGTCGCTGCCAAACGCCTGTGGTGTTCGGCAAGCTTCGCCAAAAGCTTGCGTCCGCGATTGCCGGTGATCCATTTGGAGGAACCTTTTTTGACGGTTCCGTCCGGATTGTAGTTGTCGGGATTGTTCGCCCTTCTGGATCGGTCGATCCTGCGCTGAAGCAGTCGAATCTTCGATTCCTGCATATCAACGTTGGGAGCCACTTCGACAATGGCCGCATGGTGCTCATGAAAGTACGCAATGCGGCTCGGACCCGGGTCGATGCCGACCACTTCGCATTTAGGTGCATAGACCTTGCGAACGGGTGGAAGCCCCTCGACAACGAGCTGAACAAACCAGCGTTTTATGCCGTTGAGCGTTCGACGCACTATGCGGCAATATTTCACGCGACGATCCGAGGCAAGCGCCTCATTCATGTAGTTCGTGTCTGGCTTCATGTACTTCATGTCGTGCTTGCGCCAGACAACGGCTTTCTGCTCAGGCTTGTACATGATTTCGCGATTGTCTGTACCTTCAATGGAGTTAAGTCCGCGCTTGAAGGACTTGAATCGCGGCTTGCCGCCGTTCTGAAACATATAGCGCTTCAAAGCTCTCCAGACGGTTTTGCCGATGTTTTGCGCCTCATGAGAGCCAATGTCGTTTCGACCGCTGGCCTTGCGATGATCGTTGGCAATAGTTACCAAGCCGAATTCATTCAAGCCGAAAGCATTGTGAACCGCAGTAAAGGCCTTGGTGCGGGCTCTGCCTTTCGGCATGTCTTGTGCTTCCCGCCACTCCTTCGTTTCACGCATGCGCTGAAGACGCCCGAGAGCCGTCCCGAGCGTCGCGTTGTACAGCATGCGGCCGAACTCGAATGCTTTTTCGAGAAAACGATTCTGCTGATCGTTTACACGAAGCGTGAGTTCGACGATGTAGGAAGAAGTAGTAGATCGCATATGGCTATGTTACTTCACGTTCCCAAAATGGGTACGCCTCGACCTCTCTTTGAAAAGAGAGGTATGCGGCGTACTGTTTCAATCAAGAGGACGGCATCGATAGCCGACCCCGCGAACGGTTTCGATGAGGTCTTCAGCGGCCGTGCCGGCGAGCGCCTTGCGAAGGCGCAACATGTGCACGTCCACCGTGCGCTCGTCGACGAACGCGTTGCCCCAGACGCCGTCCAAGAGCTGCCCGCGCGTAAAGACGCGGCCCGGCCGGGAGGCGAACGTCTGCAGAAGACGAAACTCCTTGACGCTGAGCTTCAGAGGCACGCCGGCCGCGGTCGCCTCGAATCGGGTCTCGTTCATCACGAGCGGACCGCAGGTCACAATCATCTCCTCGCCGTCCTTGACGGGCGGCGCGGCGTCGGGACGCACATGACCTTCGGCGCTTGCACGGCGAAGAACGGCTCGAATGCGGGCCGTCAACTCTCTGGGCATGAACGGCTTGACGACATAGTCGTCCGCACCCGCATCAAGACCTTCAACACGATCCGCCTCGTCGCCACGCGCCGTAATCATCACGACGGGAATCGATGCGCTGGCTGCGTCGGCTCGAATCTCGCGCAGAAAACTGAAGCCCGAACCGTCCGGGAGCATCACGTCAAGAAGAATGAGATCAAAGCCGCCCGATCGAAGCGCGGAACGCGCCTCGGCCAGATCGGCAGCCTTGACCGTCTGATGCCCGTCCGTCTCGCAGATGAAGGCGAGGAGTTCGCGAATAGCGGTTTCGTCGTCGACGATGAGAAGCTTGGCCATAGACCCCTTGCAGTTGTTTTTTTGAAAATTAATGTTGAACGCCGTCTTCAGCCGGCTCATTTTGACCAACCGGCGCTTTTTGAGTATAGAACTCGTGGCGAACGTCCGCACCGTCCTTGATGTAGATGACGGCCTCGCAGACATTCTTCACATGATCGCCGACACGCTCGAGCGAGCGACCGATCCAAGTGAGCGCGATCGCGCCTTCGATTGAGGACGGATCCTGCATCATGTGCACGATCAGGCTTCGAAGAGCCGTCTTGTAGACGTCGTCGACAAGATGATCCCGATCGATGATCTCGCGGGCAAGGTCCGTATCGAGACGGGAAAGCGCAAGAATGGAATCGTCGATCATGTGCGCGACAGTGTCGACGGCCATGATGATGGCGGAGCGATTTTCAAGAAGCGAAGCATCAAGTCCCTTGAGCTCAAGAACGCTCCCCGCCATGTTGCGGATTTCGTCGCCCATGCGCTCGAAGTCTACGGACACGCGGTTCATGCCGATGAGCGTTCGCAGATCCCGGGCTGCAGGCTGCCGACGGGCAAAGACGGATTCGATTTTGGCATCGACCGCCACTTCGCAGCCGTTCACCTCGGCGTCTCTGACCATGACCGAGCGGGCTTCGTCCGCATCGAGCTTTTGAAGAGCATCGGCCGCCTTCACAAGCTGTTCGCGCACGAGCTTTCCCATGGCGGTCACTTCGGCGAGCACTTCATCGAGGTCGCGGTCGAAGCTTTTGACGATGTGATTCATGATGTTTTTCCTTTCGCTTTTAGCCGAAGCGGCCGGTGATGTAGTCTTCCGTCGCCTTCTTCTGCGGACGCGTGAAGATGTCGTTCGTCGGGCCGGCTTCGATGAGTTCACCCAGATAGAGGAAGGCCGTATAGTCGGAAACGCGGGCCGCCTGCTGCATGGAGTGGGTGACGATCACGACCGTGTAGTCGTTCTTGAGCTCTTCGATAAGCTCCTCGATGCGGGCGGTTGAAATCGGATCCAGAGCCGAGCACGGCTCGTCAAGAAGGAGAACCTCCGGCTTGACGGCGATGCCGCGGGCGATGCAAAGACGCTGCTGCTGGCCGCCCGAGAGGCTTGTGCCGGGCTGGCGAAGCTTGTCCTTGACGTCGTTCCATAGAGCCGCCTTCTTGAGGGCCCATTCGACGCGGCCGTCAAGTTCAGACTTGGAAACGTTTTCGCGCAGGCGGATGCCGTAGGCGATGTTGTCGTAAATGCTCATCGGGAACGGAGTCGGGCGCTGGAAGACCATGCCGACACGGCTTCTCAGCGTGCAGTCGTCGATCGCGCCCGTGAGGATGTTGACGCCGTCGAGCATCAGTTCGCCTTCGGCGCGCTGCCCCGGATAGAGGGCGTACATGCGGTTGAAGGTGCGAAGCAGCGTGGACTTGCCGCAGCCCGACGGACCGATGAAGGCCGTGACCCGGCCTTCCGGAATATCGAGCGAAATGTGCTTGAGCGCATGGAACTTGCCGTACCACACGTTGAGATCGATCACGGAGATCTTCGTAGGAATGCCGTCGAGACTCTTCGCGGTCATGCTGGTTTGATCAATGCTGGTCATGTTTGGGCTCTTCCGACTTTTTGGGGTAACCAGGCGCATTGGTCGATGTCAGAACTGGCTCTTGAGAAGGAAACGGTG
>CAKQKT010000011.1 GCA_934249275.1 uncultured Sutterella sp.
GCATGTCCGAACGCTCAGTACTGATTGAGCACTGCGGTGTGGGAGGGAGTGTCCGTAAGGACACTCTCTACCCGATTGCTCGTGAAGTGCGGGGAGTAGGCCTTTCGGTTTTCTCCCCTTTTGGGAATCGTGGATCAGTTGAGAGTCTTGGATGTATCGGACGTGCCGGCAAAGAGTGCGGCGACGTCGGCGGCATCCAGCGAAATGGTGCGGCCGCAGAAGTGGCAGGTGACGTCGATCGAACCGCGTTCGGCAATGATGGCTTCGGCTTCTTCGCGTCCGAGGGAGCGAACCATGTTGCGAACGGCCTCGTCGGAGCAGCGGCACTTGAAGACAGGCTTGGCTTCGAGAGTGACGTTGGGAGATTCTTCCCAGAAGAGGCGGCGGTTGATTTCCTCGGGATCAAGCGTAAGGAGTTCCTCGCTCTTGACGGTGTCGGCGAAGATCTTCAGGCGCTGCCAGCCTTCTTCGTCGAAGTCTTCAGGCAGGGCCTTGCCGCCGAGAAGGGGCATCTTTTGCAACATGAGGCCGCCGACGCCGGACTCGTCGCTGGCAAGCTTGATCTTAGTCTCAACCTGTTCGCTCGAGGCAAAGTAGTTGGTCATCACGTCGGCAAACGTTTCGCCGGTGAGGCTCACCACGCCCTGATAGGGCTGAACATCCGGGTCTCGGCCCGTCTGGTCGAGAATGAGCGCGCAACGGCCGCGGCCGCTCGCGTTGACGAGTTCGGTCATGCCGGCATCAGGCTTGATCTCGCCAGCGTCATCGCGCATTGTCACGGACACGCGGAAGAGAAGCCCGGGACGAACTTCCGCGACGAGAAGCTTGACGGGGCCGTCGCCGGCGATCTGCAGGAGAACCGAGCCGTCGAATTCAAGCGCGGCGGCCGCAAGAAGCGCCGATGCCGTCACCTCGCCGGCGAGGCGGCGAACGGCGAGGGGCAGGTGCTGATGCTCAAGCGCGCGGTTGAACTCGTCGTGAAGAACGACGGTTTCGCCGCGAACGGCGGCACGCTGGAAAAGCAGTTTCTGAAGAGCGTCCATTTGAATTCCTGTATGTGCGCACGAAGTGCGGGCTGCGCCGGCGGAACATGATCTCCACCGCGAAGAGAGCGGGCCCTCGTGCTATTGAAGCAATACGCTTTATATGGGGACGTCATCCCATCTTTTCAAGATCTTCGGAAGACAATGTTCGTCTTCAATTCGCAACCGTATAATCAAAAGTTGCTGCATTCCTCTCGTACTAGGCCTTTCCGATGATCATCGACCTGCACATGCATTCCAACGTTTCCGACGGGAAGCTTTCGCCCGCCGAGCTTGTCCGGCTCGTGCATGAAAACGGCGTGGAGCTCATGGCTCTCACCGACCACGACACGATGGACGGCGTCTGGCAGGCCGCGGCGGCAGCCGAGGAGCTCGGCGTGGGCTTCATTCCCGGCGTTGAAATTTCGACGGGCTGGGGCGGCCGCGTCGTGCACATCGTGGGGCTCGGACTGGATCCTGAGGCTCCGGGCATTGACGCCTTCTTCAACAGCATCTGTGCGAAGCGAAACAGGCGCGGACAGCTCATCGGCGAGCGCTTCGAGCAGCTTTACGGCATTCACGGCGCCTATGAAGGCGCTCTTTCGCTTGCGGACAACAAGGACAACCTTTCACGCACTCACTTCGCACGCTGGCTCATGCAGCAGGGCATCGTGAAGGAATACCAGGAAGCCTTCGACCGGTTTCTCAAGACCGGGCGTCCCTGCTGCGTCGACATCGACTGGCCCGGGCTTTCCGAGGTGGTTGACGTCATCCACAATTCGGGAGGCGTTGCCGTCATTGCTCATCCGGGCCGCTACAGCTTCAGCGAGGCATGGATGCTTGACGAGTTTCTCAAGGCATTCAAGCTCGCGGGCGGCGAGGCGATCGAAGTCTGTTCGGGCTCGCAGCCGGCGGATGCAAACGTCTTTTTTGCGGATGTCGCTCGCCGCATGGGCTTTTTTGCCAGTTCGGGCTCCGACTGGCATGCTCCGGGCACGGTGCGCCCGATGCCGGGCAGGCAGCCTCAGCTTCCGCCGGACCTCGCGCCCGTATGGCGGCTCATTGAGTGCCGGCGCTGAAAGAATTTCAAACAGTCTGTCGACATTTCTGCGGTTTGCACGGCATGAACCTTACGGGTTTGTGGCAGACTTTAACGACTGACTTTTTCAAAACCTCTTCGAGGCGAAGCTGCAGCCGCACGCCTCCATGCCTCCGGTCTCTTCATGATTGCAAACGCCATTCAGATCATCTGCGTCTACGCTATTCCGCTCATCTTCGCCATCACGCTCCATGAAGCCGCGCACGGCTGGGCGGCCAAAAAGCTTGGCGACAACACTGCCTGGATCCTCGGCCGCGTGACGGCCAATCCCATCCCTCACATCGATCCGGTCGGCACCATTGTCGTGCCGGGGGCGCTGATTCTGATGTCGGCCCTCACGGGCGGCGCCGGCTTCGTGTTCGGCTGGGCCAAGCCCGTTCCGATCAATCCGCGCTACTTCAGGCACTACAACCGCGACATGATGCTGACGGCGCTTGCCGGTCCCGCGGCGAATATTCTTCAGGCGCTTGGATGGGCTCTTGTTCTCAAGCTTGTCGTGATGCTCGGCATCTCCGAGCGATTCGTGATCAGCGTCTGCGCGGCCGGCATCTCGGTCAATCTTATGCTGATGGCCTTCAACCTGATCCCGATTCCGCCCCTTGACGGCGGTCGAATCCTGCGCGGTCTTCTGCCGGCGGCGGGTCGAAATCTTCTTGATCGGCTCGAGCCCTACGGGATGGTGATTCTTGTTGTGCTGATGGCGGGCGGCGGCCTTAGTTTCTTCGCTCGTCCCTTCCTTGAGGCCGGACGCTGGCTCGTGCAGCTGGTGCTTTAAAAGGAGGCTGGCATGGCCCGCAACGACTATTCCGACTGCTTCACGCGTCCGTCGCCCTGGGTGCTTCGCTGGAAGCATCTGTTGCCCAGGCATGGGGAGGTTCTTGACGTTGCCTGCGGGCCGGGAAGACATTCGGCGCTTCTGGCGCTCGAAGGCAGGCAGGTGCTGGCTTGCGACATCAACCTCTCGGGCGTTGAGGTGCTCGCATCGATGCCTAATGTCACGCTGGAGTGCCGCGACCTAGAGAACGAGCCGTGGCCCTGGAAGGCGGAGCGCTTTGCCGGCATCATCGTGACCAACTACCTGCACCGGCCGCACTTTCCGCATTATTGGGACAGCCTGATGCCGGGCGGCGTCTTCATCATGGAAACCTTCACGGAGGCAAACATGATGATTTGGGACCATCCGAAGAATCCCGATCACTATTTGACGGAGGGCGAGCTTCTCAGGCTTGCGCCGGCCGATGCCCGCATCATTGCGTATGAGGAGGGGCTGACTCCGGCCGATACGTGTGTTGCGAGGATTGTTCTCATGAAGCATTCTTCAGTCGAGAGTTACGCGCCTCTGCTTGAGGCCGGTTCGGGTTTCTGAAGACTTTCTCATTCGTATTTTCAGCAATCTGCCGCTTTCGGAAACGCCTTGATACGGTCAAGTTTGCTAAACTCTTCAAAATATTGTCGGCCGATTGGCGGCCGGCGGACTCCGCATGGCGGAGATGTTCTTTCGCGGGACTTGTTCCGGATGAAGCCTCAGGATGTTCGTCCGATGCCCGGCCCCGCGCTTTGGTTTCTCTAGCAAAGGATTACCCCGATGAATAAGCGTACGCTGCGTGCCGCCGCCCTTTGTCCGGCTCTGCTGGCCCTTGGCGGCTGCTCGGCTCTTGGCATCAACTTTTCCGACGACAAGGTTCAGTACGAAGCCTCCAATACGCGTGCCAATCTCGAAGTGCCGCCCGACCTCGCGCCGATCGCCAACGACAATCGTTTCGAAGTGCCGTCCCGCCCGGGCGTCGTGAGCGCCAACAACGAACAGGCTCGCGCCCAGCTTGCCGGCAATACGGTTCAGGAGCACGGCGCCATTGTGCAGCGCACTGTTGTCGCCAAGATCATGCGCGACGGCAACGAACGCTGGCTTCGCGTCAACGCCGATGCCGAACCGCTCTGGACGGTCGTCACGGACTTCTGGCCGAGCGTCGGCCTTACGATCCGCCGTCAGGACGCCAAGACCGGTTATCTGGAAACCGAATGGGCTGAAAACAAGGCCAAGCTTCCGCAGGACATCATCCGCGGCACGATCGGCAAGGTTCTTGACTTTGCCTATTCCACGGGCGAACGCGATCAGTACCGCTGCCGCATCGAGCGCAATGCCGACGGTACGAGCGACATCTTCCTGACGCACCGTTCGATGGTTGAGGTTGTTACCGGCTCTCAGGGCGATTCCACCATGTGGCAGCCCGGTCCTTCCGATCCCACGATGGAAGCTGAAATGCTTCAGCGTCTCGCTATCCGCATTGATGAAGAGTTCAATCCGGATGCCGAGCCGATCAAGAAGGCTGATGCTGTTGCGGCTGAAGACCTTACCAAGCATGAAGCCCGCAGCGACGTCGTCAAGGCCGCTGACGGCACGCTCGAAGCCGTCGTTCTCAAGGAGCCGTTTGATCGCGCCTGGCGTACGATGGGCCTGCTCGTCGACCGCATGGGCTTCGAGCTTGTCGACCGCGATCGTGCGGCCGGCAACTTCATGGTTCGCTATCTTGATCCTGCCTACGAGGCCAAGGTCAAGTCCGACCGCGGCTTCTTCAAGCGCGTGTTCGGTTCTGACGAGCCCATTGAAGCACCGGAATACCGCATCCACCTTGGTGATGAGGGCGGCGTGACCCGCATTCAGGTGCTCGGTGCCGATGGTGCCGCAGACACGACGGGTGCAGCCAAGAACATCCTGACGCTTCTCGCCGAGCAGCTCCGCTGATCGTCGTCTGACGCTCCCTGTCGGCGGCTTGCTGCCGGCCAGGTCCAAAGCCTCGGAATTGGGCTCTGTCGAAGAGACCTGCCGAGGCTTTTGCGGTTTTGGACAGTCTGTTTTCCGGAATGAATGATGAGTCTGGCCATCAATGAGATTTTTTCCCTTTCCTTCAAGGGAAGAGCCAGCCGAGGGGCTTATTGGCGATCGCTTGCGGCGCTCGCCGTTCTGGCCGCAGCCGGCGTACTGACGTTCGAATTGCTTTCGGACTTTGCCGCAGGCAATGCTGCTCAAAGAGGGCTTGAACTCTTCAAGTGGGGGTGGCTGGCTCTGCTTGCCGTCTTCCTTGTTTCGGCCGTGGTTCGCAGGCTGCACGATATCAGCTATGAGGCGGTTGCCGCGCTCTTTCTGATCGTGCCGGGACTTCAGATCATCGTGCTGGTCATTCTCGGCCTGATGCCAGGAAAGAAGGGACTGAATCGTTTTGGGCCTGATCCGCTCGCCGTGATGACGATAAGCGATGCCGCTCCCGTGCGCCGCGCAACTCCGAGAGACCGGACCGATTCCACGCGTGCTCGCGAAGTGCGCGAGACGTTCGACGGTGAAGTCGTGGAGCCGGGGCCCGATCTAAAGGGTACGGTGGTGCGAGAGCGCATGAGCGCAGAAGCTGAGGACTGGGCGGCGTCCGTCATTGACGAAGCCAGGAAACGCATTTCGGCCTCACCCGAAATGCACGATGTGGAGATCTCATCTGCTCGCAAGAAGCTGGTGGCGGCGCGCAACGAAGGGCGTCTCACTCAAAGTGCGTTTGTGCGCTGGGTGCAGATTCTCGAGGGCCTCTGAGGCGGCTTGAGATGCGCTGGAGCAGGCTTCTTATCGGCTTTTGTCCTCAGTTTCGAAGCGGCAGGAGGCTCTATGCCTGCGAAACCGCGGCTTCGCTTGCAGGCGTGCTCATTCTCTGGCTTCTGATCAATCCGATTGCCGATGCAGAGTTCATCAGCGACGAAATGCTGATGTGGATCGGTCGAATCGTCTATCCTCTTTTCTTTAATTTAATTCTTATTTTCATGACCGTATCGGCGGCTCGCAGGCTGCATGATGCGGGGCAATCGGGTGCTTGGGCATTTCTTGTGATCTGCCCCGGCGCAAATCTTTTTCTGATGCTGTACCTGCTTCTGCGTCCGGGGCTTGAACAGCCTACGGGCTGGAGACGTCTTGAGGATGCTGTTGCTGAGTGCGGCTGGGAGTGAACAAAATGGCGCTTGCCGTCAAGAAAGACATGCTCGTAACCCTGTCCGTGCGCATGGCGGACATGTCCGGAAAGATTCTTGAAGAATCGGGTCCTGAGGGGCTTACCTACCTTCATGGGCATGGCGACATCTTCCCGAAGCTCGAAGCTGCCCTCGAAGGACGTTTCCCGGGCGAAGGCTTCTTCATCAAGCTTGAACCCGAAGATGCCTTTGGGGAATACGATCCCGACTCGCTCGTCATGGTGCCTGTGGAACGCCTCGGCAATCCGGAAACCGTGGTTCGCGGCCTCGTCTTTGAAGGCGTGCCCGGTGAGGCCAATGACGGCCGCCGCTGGCATGTGACCGATGTGGCCGACGGCATGGCCGTGCTTGAAACCAATCACCCGCTCGCCGGCATGGCGCTTCAGTTCGAGGTGAAGGTGATTGAAGTGGCCGAACCGTCCGATGAGGACACCGTGGGCGACGACAACGTTGTCGTGCCGGGCTTCCTGTCGATTGCCGACCGCATCGTCAGCGAAGACGAAGAGGACGATAGCGACGAGGACATGGACCGCATGCTCGAAGAACATGCACATCACGACGATTCTCCGATGGCACGCATGGCCACGGCTGCGCCTCGCATTATTCGCTGATCACAAGAGCAAGTATCGAAAAAATGGCGGCTGTTCATATCGAACAAGCCGCCGTTTTTGTATCTGCTCTCTTGAGAAGGCGTCGGTTTTAGGCGTATTTGGCCTGCCAGAAGGGCAGAGCGGTGCGCCAGAAGGCGGAAACGGAATCCGCGCCGAGACGTTCGAATCCGAGGTGCGTCCAGGCGCGCTCGAGTTCGCCGAGCAGGTTGTCTGCGTCAAGGGGAGTCGCGCCCTGCTGCTTGGAGAGCTTCTGCCCTTCCGGATTGAGAACGAGCGGCAGATGCATGTATCGGGGAACGGGAGCGTCCAAAGCTCTGATGAGCTGAATTTGCCGAGGCGTATTGTCAAGAAGGTCGGCGCCGCGGACGATGTCGGTGACGCCTTGATGAATGTCGTCGACGATGGCTGCCAGCTGATAGGCCCAGAGGCCGTCGGCGCGCTTGAGAACGAAGTCCCCAACCTCATGTTCTACGTCCTGTGCATAGCTGCCGCACAGGCGGTCGACAAAGGCTAGGGAGCCGGAGTCCGTATGAAAGCGCATGGCGCGTGCCGGGCGTCCGCCCGTGCCGTGCCGGCATGTGCCGGGATAGACGCCGGGAGGCAGTCCGAGAGCTTCGGCACGCTGCGAGGCCTCCTTTCTGGAGCAGGCGCAGCCGTAAACCCGGCCCTTGGCGATCAGCTTGTCCAGAGCCGTCTGATAGGCGTCGTACCGGTCATGCTGCCAGAGAACGGGTTCATCAGAAGTCAAACCGAGCTTTCCGAGCGTTTGAATGATGTGTTCGCCTGCGCCGGGAATGTCGCGCGGGGGATCTATGTCCTCGATTCGCACGAGCCAGACGCCGTCATGGGCTCTGGCATCAAGAAAGCTCGCCATGGCGGCGACAAGGCTTCCGGCATGGAGGGCGCCGGTGGGCGAAGGAGCAAAACGGCCTCGATAGGACGACATGGCGGGCGGGAATGAAAGTGAAGACAAACAGGATTGTAGAAGAAAAAGGGCGCCAAACGCGTGCTTGCGTCGGGCGCCCTATGGGGCTTTGAACGGGGCTTTCGCCCCGTCGGTCATCAGGCCTGGCGGGTATGAACCTGCACGAGTTGCTCTTCATTCAGAGCGGCGGGAGCCTGATAGGGTCGACCGGGATAGCGCACGGCTTCGTAGACGACCGGACGGCAGAGCTCGGGGCGGGTGTGAACCTGTTCGAGCGGGCCTTCGCTTTCGCCTTCAGCCTTGACCGGCATCGGACGGCCGCTGTAGCGGACGATGTCGTAGCCGTTGTAGGTTACGAGTTCGGGCTTGGTGTGAACCTGCTCAAGACCGGCGCGGGCGAGATTGGCTTCAAGGCCTTCGGCCACGTCGCCCTTGAGGGAGGCGTGAACGACGGCTTCAGCCTTGACTTCGACCGGAGCTTCGACTTGAACAACCTCAGCCTGAGCTTCAACCTGAGCGTTGGAAGCGGCCGGAGCGGCTTCTGCTACAGGTTCGGCCTTGGCCGGCTCTTCCTTGACTTCAAGCGCCTTGGCGACGACGGCGATCTTCTCAAGCGGATCGGGCTCGGAGACCATGCCGGCAACGGCTTCGGCGATGGGCTTGAGGTGCGTCTTCACCGTTTCGTCGGGCTTGACCTTGCTGCGGCGGGAGCGGCGCGGACGGCGGTCGGACTTCTCGAAGCTTTCCGTGATGAGCTGGGCAACGTCGGCCATGTGCTCGGGACTCTTCAGAAGGTCGGCTTCCGTCTTGGGCGCTTCGGATTCGGCGGCACGGGTCTCGATCTGGACGAGCGGTTCCTGGGCGGCGTCGACGGTCTGGTGAACCGGAGCGCGGCCGCACGGCTTGGCTTCGACGTAGTCGGCCGGTTCGGCCTTGGCGGTCGTTTCAACCTGAACGAGCTCGGACGTGCCGACGTTCATGCCGGCGAAGAGGTCTTCGGCGGGCTTGGCTTCAACCGGGGCGTCGGCCTTCTCTTCGACCTTCGCTTCAGCCTTGACTTCGGCAGCGGCTTCAGCGGGAGCTTCGGCAGTCTTTTCCTCAGTCATTTCCTCGGTCGTTTCCTCGGTCGTTTCGGTGGACGTCTCGGCAGTCGCTTCAGCATTTGCTTCAGCGGCTTCGCCGGCAGCCTTGCCGTTGCGGCGGCGACGGCGCGGACGGCGACGACGGGTTTCACCCTGAGCTTCGTCAGCGGCTTCTTCGCCTTCCGGACGAGCGGCTTCGACTTCCTCAGCCTTGGCCTCGACCTTCGCAGCCTCGGTTTCAACAGCAGGCGTCGTTTCAGCGACGGCTTCGGCCTGAACGGCGGGCGCGATTTCCTGAGATTCGGAGACGATGGTCTGCAGGGCGTCCTGAGCGAACGGAGCGTCGTTTTCGGCAGGACGACGGCGGCGGGAGCGGCGGCGCTGAGCGCGATCGCCTTCGGCCTTGTCGGCAGACTCTTCACGAACGTCCTGAACCGGAGTGGCGGCCTCGGCGGCCGGACGACGGGCGGGACGCTCGCGGCGCTTCTTCTCTTCAACGCGTTCTTCGGACTTGGCGGACTTTTCAGTCTTTTCAGCCTTTTCCTCCGTGCGTTCGGCACGGCGCGTGCGGGAGGCCGGATCGCGACGGGAATCACGGCGACCGCCGCGGCGGCGACGGTCCTCACGGCCGGCTTCCTTGGCCTTTTCCTTGGTTTCGGCCTTGGGTTCCTCGGCCTTGGGCTCTTCCTTCTTCTCATCCTTGCTGCCGAACAGGAAGCTGATGATGCGGGAGAAGAGGCCCTTCTGCGGCGTGACGGGCTCGAGCTGGGCGGACTTGCCTTCTTCGGCCTTGGGAGCTTCCTCGGTCTTCTGCGGATGAACCGGAGCGGGATCGCGCGGGAGCACGTTCTTGATGACGGGCACCTGCTTCGGACGCTGGGGCTTGTCTTCCTGGCTCTTCAGGGCGTACGGGTCATCGGCGACTTGCGCAACGTCTTCGGCGCGGTTGAAGCTCGGCGTCGTGTCTTCAAGACGTTCGTCGTCCTGACGGAGGCGTTCGATGTGGTAGTGCGGCGTTTCAAGCTTCGTGTTCGGGATGAGCACGATGGGCACGCGGTGGCGTGCTTCGAGCTTCGTGATGTCGTTGCGCTTCTCGTTGAGGAGGAACGTGGCGACGTCGACGGGCACCTGAGCGTGCACGGCACCCGTGCCTTCCTTCATGGCTTCTTCCTGAAGGATGCGCAGAACCTGCAGAGCGCAGCTTTCTGTGTCGCGGATCACGCCGACGCCGTTGCAGCGCGGGCAGGTGACGTGGTTGCCTTCGGAGAGGGCCGGACGCAGGCGCTGGCGCGAGAGTTCCATGAGGCCGAATCGGCTGATCTTGGCCATTTGGACGCGGGCGCAGTCGTACTTGAGGGCGTCCTTGAGACGCTGTTCGACGGCGCGCTGGTTCTTCGTGTCGGCCATGTCGATGAAGTCGATCACGATCAGGCCGCCGAGGTCGCGCAGACGCATCTGGCGAGCCACTTCGTCGGCGGCTTCGCAGTTGGTGCGGAAGGCCGTTTCCTCGATGTCGGCGCCGCGCGTGGCACGGGCGGAGTTGACGTCGACGGCGACGAGAGCTTCGGTGTGGTCGATCACGATGGCGCCGCCGGAGGGCAGGGGAACCGTTCGGGAGTAGGCCGTTTCGATCTGGTGTTCGATCTGGAAGCGCGTGAAGAGCGGAATGTCTTCGCGGTAGCGCTTGACTCGGTTGACCATGTCGGGCATGACGTGAGCCATGAACTGGCGGGCCTGCTCGTAGATTTCATCCGTGTCGACGAGCACTTCGCCGATGTCGGGCTGGAAGTAGTCGCGGATGGCGCGAACGACGAGATTGGATTCCTCGACGATCAGGAAGGGCGGCGGATTGGCGCGGCGCAGCGGACGGCCGTCGACGACGCTGGTCTTGACGAGCTGGGTGGTGCGTCGGCCGTTTTCTTCGCGAACGAGCTCATACTGTGGAGCGGCGGCTTCGGAAATGGCTTCCCAGAGCTTGAGAAGGTAGTTAAGGTCCCACTGGAGCTCTTCGGTCGTGCGGCCGATGCCGGCCGTGCGGGCGATGGTGGACATGCCGCCGGGCAGGTCGAGCTTTTCCATGGCTTCGCGCAGTTCCTGACGTTCCTCGCCTTCAATGCGGCGGGAGACGCCGCCTCCGCGCGGATTGTTCGGCATGAGAACGAGGTAGCGGCCGGCGAGGCTGATGAAGGTCGTCAGAGCGGCGCCCTTGTTGCCGCGCTCTTCCTTTTCAACCTGAACGATCAGTTCCTGGCCTTCCGTGATGGCTTCGCGGATGGAGGCCGTGCGGACATCAACGCCTTCCTTGAAGTAGGCGCGGGAGATTTCCTTGAAGGGGAGAAAGCCGTGACGTTCTTCGCCGTAATTGACGAAGCAGGCTTCGAGGCTGGGCTCGATGCGGGTGACGACGCCCTTGTAGATGTTGGACTTGCGGGCTTCGCGACCCACAGTCTCGATGTCGATGTCGATAAGCTTCTGACCATCGACGATGCCGACGCGGGTTTCTTCCGCGTGCGTGGCATTGAACAGCATGCGCTTCATGGCATTGCACTCCGGCCGCCACTGACGCGGGCGGACTTTGGCGTGCCTTGAAGTGAAACTGCGCCTGTTCCTGCATTCGCTGCGGGCAACGGCAAGCGTGCCTGATGCGCGGATGAGAAACGCGGCCCGGTTGGGGCGCCGTTCTTCACGCGCTAGGGCATCTACGGCCGCAAGTCCGGAAAGGTGCATTGGAGCACCGTTCGGGTCTTGTGGCCGGCCATCCTGGTTGCTGTCGGGTGCGTTAACGGCGCTGTGTCTGCCCCGTCTGGGGGCAACTGGGGAGAGTCATCGCGTGCGGACGCATGGGCGTTCGAACGGGCTCAATCCCTCACAGCATTCCGAGCCTTTTCCATCGTGCGGGGCACGAGGAAAAGCCCGCCGGTGCATACGCTGATAAGCGCGGCCGGAGCATTTTTCAGACCCGTCGGAGCATTCGGGCGCAGAAGATTCTTGCGCGGCGCGCTCAACACCCGAATGACAGGAGGGGGAGCTGCGCTTGCGCATGCTGCGCGGCGGGAAAGAGGGAGCCTCCCTCAAATTTCCCATTCCGGGGTCCGCTCAGGCCGGGCTGACAGCCCGGAGCGGCAGACAAGTGAATTTCAGCTTCAAAGGCAACGGCATCGGGCGGTTTGGACCGGATGCCGCGTGCATCCCCTCCCGCTGCGAAAGCCGTCGCGGCGCGGGCGGCACGAGCGACGGACCGGATGCGATGCTCCTCCGCACGCGTTCGTTTTCCGGTTCCGGACATCCCTGCCGTGATTGGGCGGGAAAGAGGCTCAAGCCTGCCTGCCGGCCTTGCCGGGGCTGCGAGCAAAATGTCGGTAAACCGTTGGGTGAACGATGCGGCGCAGCGCGGCGGTCCTGTCGGACGGCGCGGACGCCTTCGCGAGGGCTCGATACGCAGGGTATCGGGACGCCTGTTGAACAAAAGGGTTTAGCCCGTCGCTTCGCCAGAAGGGCGGCGGGCACAAAAATCGATGAAAACGTGAGAGAATGCGCCTCATGACGCGGCCTAGGCCGCACCAGTGTCTGACGGGGCGCCGAAAGCCTCGTCACGTCTTGAAACGAATCGTCTGAAATCGTCCTTCGGACGGGGATTCAAACGATCACAGCCGATAAGTATAAACGATGAGTGGAGAAAACAAAGCGGAAATTTCGATCCTGCCTTCGTCCAGGATCACGTCTTTGCGTACTGACGGCGTCAACTGGATTGAAATCGGTCCCGACGCGGACGGCCAGCGTGTTGACAACTATTTGGCGCGCGTCGCCAAGGGCGTGCCCAAGAGCCATATCTACCGCATCATCCGCGGTGGCGAAGTGCGTGTCAACAAGGCGCGCGTGAAGGCCGAAACGAAGCTCGCCGAAGGCGATCTGCTTCGTGTTCCGCCCATCCGCATCTCCCAAAAGCCCGCCGGAAAGCCTGCGGCCGTTCCGCTGGCTCAAGGGGCGGTTCCCGTGCTTTATGAGGACAGGCATCTTCTCATTGTCAACAAGCCTTCCGGCATTGCCGCTCATGGAGGTTCCGGCATCTCTCACGGCCTCATCGAGCGTCTGCGCGCATCCCGTCCTGAAGAGCCCTTCCTCGAACTCGCCCACAGGCTCGACCGCGAGACCTCGGGCGCCATCATCGTCTGCCGAAGCCGAAAGGCGCTTGTGCGTCTTCACGACATGATGAAGGAGGGAGGCGGCATTGAAAAGCATTACCGCCTGCTCGTCAAGGGCGACTGGGTCAATGACCGCCAGCACGTCAAGCTTCCGCTTGCGCGCTATCTTCTGCCTTCGGGCGAGCGCCGTGTTCGCGTCGACCAGGAGGAAGGCGTTCCGGCGCATACGATCTTCACGCTTTTGAAGCGCTACGGCAACGTGAGCTATCTCGATGCCGAACTCAAGACCGGCCGCACGCATCAGATTCGAGTGCACGCGCTCTCTCAGGGCTTTCCGCTCGTTGGCGACGACAAGTACGGTGATTTCGAATTCAATCGCGAAGTGGCCCGCGGCCTGCTCGGAGCTCCCCTGAAGCGCATGTTCCTGCATGCCGCGCGCCTGCGGTTCACACATCCTGTGACGGGCGAGGCGCTCGATATTCAGGCGCCGATGCCTGAGGACTGCGCTGCGCTTCTCAAGGTGCTCGATGAGAAGAACGGAGGCTGACATGACGTCATTTGCACCCAAATACGATCTTTTTGTCTTTGACTGGGACGGCACCGTCATGGATACGACGGCCCTTATCGCCAAGGGCATTCAGCACGCAGCCCGCGAAATGGGTTATCCCGTGCCGTCGTTCAAGGACGCCTGCGGCGTGATCGGCCTCGACTGGAGGAGCGCCATTTTCAAGGTTGTGCCGGACTGCCCCGAGTCCGAGCACCAGCGTTTCGGAGAAATCTATCGCGCCTGGTACATTCCGCACGAAGCCGACGTGATTCTCTTTCCCGGCATGCGAGAGCTGATTGTCGGACTTCATGAGCGCGGTCTTATGACTGCCGTTGCAACGGGCAAGAGTCGCGAGGGTCTTTGCCGCGTTTTCGGCAGGACCGGACTTGAAGATTGCTTTCTGACGACGCAGACGGCATCCGAATGCCTGCCCAAGCCCAATGCCGAAATGCTCGAGAAGATCGGCATCGAACTTGATGTTCCGCCCGAGCGCACCGTCATGATCGGCGACACGACCCATGACGTGATCATGGCGCATCGCTACGGCTGCGATGCTGCGGCGATGACATACGGTGCCTCGACGCTTGAGGACCTTGTTGCTTCGAAGCCCGCTGTGCTCTGTCCGGATGTTAAGGCGCTTGCCGAATTCCTCGGCGTGTCCGAACTGGTTAAGAACGTCGACTTCTCGCGTTAAGCAGGCCGACAAGCACGAAAAACTGGAAAACTGCGAAGCCCGGCGGGACTGAACCTGCCGGGCTTCATTTGATTTGCAGCTGTTTACTGGGCTTCGATCTTCGTGACGCCGGGACCGGAAAGCGTGCTTCTGCCGCTGCCCGGGCGTTTCGTTACGACGATCTGGGCGTCGATGCGCTCTCGGATGCTCTTGACGTGGGAGATGATTCCGATGAGCTTGCCGCTCGATTTCTGCAGAGTCTCGAGAGCATAGAGCGCCTTGTTGAGCGTGTCTTCGTCGAGCGTGCCGAAGCCTTCGTCAAGGAAGAGCGTGTCGACTCTCAGGTTTTTGCCGCCCATGCGCGAGAGGCCGAGGGCAAGCGCCAGACTCACCATGAAGCTTTCGCCGCCGGAGAGATTCTGTGATGTGCGGACCTGGCTGCCCATTTCGTGGTCAATGACGTCAAGCGACAGGCCGGACTGTCCGCCGGCCCTCAGCTGGTAGCGGGGCGTCATGGTCTTCATGGCTTCGTTGGCAAGCTTGAGAAGAATGCGGAACGTGATCTTTTGAGCGGCCGCTCGGAATTTTTTGCCGTCATGGCTGCCAAGAAGGCTATTGAGCTGCTCCCACTGACGCGATAGTTCCTCAAGACGCGTGATCTCTCTGTGAGCGTCGGCGGCTTCAAGTCTGCGGCGGTCATCTTCGATCTTCGACTTCCTTGCCGCGCTGAGTGCGTCGCGTCCGGCGAGAAGTTCGGCGTCGGCCTTGTCCGCTTGGGGCGCAAGTGCTTCGGCCGTTTCTTCCGTGAGAGACTTCGCGGATTCTTCCTCAACCTGTCTTTTGAGCTGCGCCACTTCACCCGAAAGAGAGACGCGGGCTTCGCCCAGCTTTGTCATTCGGGCTTTGATGGTGCGAATCGTCTCGGACGGCAGGGAGGCGGCCCGGGCTGCATCAATTGTCGCAAAGCCGGCGGCAGCAAGTGCGTCGGCAAGACCTTCGGACTTTGCTTGAACATCTGCTTCCAGAACGGTTGTCGTGCTTTTCAGCGTGTCGGCGCGAGCCGTGCATTCCTTTTCGTCTGCTTCGGACTTGGCCAGGTCGGCTTGAGCCTTTTGAAGAACGGCATGGGCATTGGCGACATTCCTGTCGTGCACGGTACGCTCGGCTTCCGGATCGCGTTCTCCGAAGGCATCCGTTCGTTTTTTGACGGATTCGGCATGGGTTTTCTTCGCCCTGGCGTGTGTGTCTTCGGCAGCGGCCTTGGCTTCATCAGCCTTGTCGGCCTCAGTTTGGGCAACGGCAAGAGCCTGGTCGGCGCGCGCAAGCGTCTCGGCGGCGCGAGATGCATCGGCTTCCAGCTGCTTGCGTGCCTTGAAGCGGGCTTCGAGCGCGGCACATAGTTGGACAAGATCCGGTTCGTCGCCGGCATTGGGAAGTCCCTGGCGAAGTTCGGCGGCATGCGCTTCTTCGGATTTGATCGATTCACGGGCCTTGCTGAAATCCGCACGAGCATGGGAAAGATCTCCGTCAAGCTTTTCCAATAGTGCCTGCGCAGTCTGAAGCTGTTTGTCGGCCAGATTTTTGGCCTCGAGCGTCCTTTGTTCCTTTTCAAGGGCGGCGCGCCAGATTCGGTCGCCTTCTGCGAAGTCGCTCGTCCATTTGTCTAGTGCGCCGCGTTCGGCCAGCAGGGTCTTGACATGCGTGTTGCCCGGTGTTGAAAGCACGGTGGACAAGCCCGGATGGCGGGTTTCAATGGCCGCAAGCCGGCTCTGAAGATCCCCGGCAAGTCTTTGCATTTCGGGAAGTCCTTCGGCCGACCACCATGCGGGTTCGGCCGTTGCGCCCATGCGCCGGGCGCTCGCTTCAATCGAGCCCTTCTGTTCAAGAAGCGTTTCGACGTGGCGCGCCAGAACGATTTCTTCTGTGAGGGTTTTCATGCGAAGAAGCACGGATTCATAGCTGCTCTTGGCCTGCATGGCCTCGAGATTCCGGCGGGCGGATTCCGACTCGGTCTGGCATTTGGCGTGTTGTTCCGCCTTGATCTTCGCCGTTTTGTCGAGCTCGGCCGTTTTTACGCGGCCTTTGGCCAGTCGTGTTTCAAGTGCTTTCACGCTCTGAGAGGCTTGAAGCTCCTGAGTCTTAAGCGTTTCGAGCGTCGCAACGGCCTGCTTGAGAAGGGCGAGCGGGCCTGCAAGCTCTGCATCGGCTGCGCTGGCGTTCATGCGGGACTGCAGGACGGCTGCGGATGTCGCAGCCGCTTGGCGTGCGTTTGAGGCTTTATCAAGCCGTGCGCGTGCAGCCTTTGCCGCCGTGCAGGCGTTTTCAGCGGCTGTTCCGGCTATGGCGGCCCGATCGGAGAGATGCTTGATTGCTTCATCGGCCTCGAGCATGCGCCGGTATTCGGGCATGAAGCTGCTGCGGGCGGCATCTGCCTTTTGAGCAGCCTCGTCGGCAGTTTTGAGAGCGGCGTCAAGACCGGGGCGGGCAGTGCGCACCGTCTCGAGGCGGTCCTGCGCAGTCTTGAGTTCGGACTGGCGTTGTACAAGCGAAGTCTGGGTTCGGACGAGTTCGGCGTGGCGCTCGACGGGCAGTGATGCGCGTTCGGCATTTTCAGCCTTGGCAAGCTCCGGCTTGAAGGCGTCTTCGGCTGCCTTGGCGCGAGCTTCTTCCTCGGTGCGTGCTGAAAGAGCGGTCAAGAGCTTGTCCAGGCCTTGACGCCAGCGGAGTGCGTCCGCGAGTTCGGCAGCGTTTTTTTCAAGTGCGGGCACTTTGACGGAGAGGACTGCAAGATTTGCCTCAAGGGCGCTGCGGTCTTCGTCGGAAAAAATCTGCATGCCGGCCAGTTTGGCTCTGGCATTGTCAAGCTCGACCCGGGCTTCCCGGTTTTTCTCGAAGATCTTGATGCTGACGTCGGAATACAGGTCGGTGCCCGTGATCTTTTCGAGCAGGTTGGCGCGTTCGTCGTCGGCGGCCTTCAGAAAATTGGAAAAGGCGCCTTGAGCGAGAAGAACCGAACGGGTGAAGATCGGAAAGGTCATGTGGGTGATGCGCAGGATTTCCTGCTCCCATTGACGCTTCTGAGTTGCAATGGGCCGGCCAGTTTGATCTTCGGGGCTGGCAAAGGCGACGAGTTCGACCTCATCTTCGGAAAGCTTGCCCGTTCGCTTCGTTCGACGGCTCCAGCGGGAGACATATTCTCGACCGTCAACTTCAAAGCGAACGGCGGCGGACGCGCTCTTTTCGCCCTTGGTCAGCACCGGGCATGTTTCGGCGCCTTCAATCTTTGGGGGCATGTCCTTCATGCGGGGCGTCGTTGCATAAAGGGCAAGCGATACGGCGTCCAGAATAGTTGACTTGCCGCTGCCTGTGGGGCCGATGATCGCAAAGAGCGGACTTCGTATGAAGTCCGGATTGGTGAAGTCGATGTTCCATGTGCCCGCAAGCGAGTTGATGTTCGTAAAGCGAAGTTGCAGGAGTCTCATGCCCGGACCTCCCCGGCGATGTTGTTTTCTTGAGCCGTCGCGTCGGCGGATTCTTCAGCAGGACGAGTTCCGATACGGACTTCCTCGACCGCCTCGTTGAGAAGCGGCATGAGCGTCTGGAATGCCTTGGCCGCCTCTTCAGTCGTTTCGAATCGTTCGTCAAGGAAGGATTTGAAGACGGACTCGGGCGTCAGGTCGTCGAGCGACGGGGCGTTGAGTTCGTCTGCTTCGTAGCGGCGGGCAGCCTGCTGGTTGCGCACGGCGGTAACGATGACGCCCTTTGCCTCACCGTAGGCGGCAAGTTCTTCCGCCAGATTCGGCGCGCACTCGTCGGACGTCAGCGTGGCTTCTACAAACGGCTTTGCATGAGCCGCACCGGCTGCTTCTATGCCCGTCCGCAGTTCTGAGAGCGTTCCGCAGACGCGAACGAATTCCCGAGGCTGCTTCACGGGAAGCTCCTCAACGGTCATTGCACCGGTTTCGTCGAACGTCAGTTCGACGATGTGGTGGCGGTACTTGATGTGAGAGTAGGAGAGCGAGATGGGAGAACCGCTGTAGCGCATCGGAACCGAAGCGTCGACCGTCTGGCTGTTGTGAATGTGGCCGAGTGCCACGTAGTCCCATTCCTTGCCGAAGGCGTCGGCAGTGACGTTGCGAAGCGAACCGACAAAGGCGCTTTCGCCAGGGGTGGTGGGTTCGCCGTCGGGACGAAGTCGAGAGCCCGTCACAAAGAGATGTCCCATGGCAATCATGGGCACGCGCGCGCTGCCGAGCTTTTCAGTCAGAAAGCTTCTGACGGTTTCGTAATGCTTTTTGACGCCGGATTCAAAGCGCATCGCCCGCGAGGCGTCTGTGTCGTCGATGGAGCCGACTCGAACGTCGCCTTCACGCAGAAACGGCACGGCCGCAACGCCAAGCAACGGCGAGCCGGTCTGGTCTCTGAGGATGAAGGCCTGGCTTTCGGGGGATTCGCCGGCGACGAAGCAGTTCATGGTTTCAAGAAGGGCGCTTGGCGCTTCGAGAAAACGCTGGGAGTCGTGGTTGCCGGCTGCGATGACGGTCGCCTTGACGGATGTGGAGGCAAGCGCGCGGATCATGTCGTAGTAGAGCCGCTGAGCACTGTTGGCGGGCATGGATGTGTCGAAAATGTCGCCCGCCAGAAGAATGACGTCGGGCCGGCGCTCTTTGACAAGTTCGAGAAAGTCGCGGATGAAGAGTCGGAAGTCGTCCGTGCGGTCGATGGTTCCGAGTCCCTTGCCGATGTGCCAGTCGGCGGAATGAAAGATGCGAAGCGTTTGCAAAGGAAAAGCCTCCGTTGGGTCATTGAGATTCATTATGACGGAGGTTGCGTCAGCATGCGTCGTTCGCAAACCGCTGCGCAGGTTTGGCGGGGCGGGCCGAATCAGTTCTCAGTCATTTTTTTGGGGGCGCCGGCGTGTTCCTTCGCCCAGCGGGAGGCTTCGGCACCTGCAATGCGGCCGTAGACGACGGCGGCGGTGATGCCGGCGCCCTCAAGTCGGCGGGCGCCGAGTATGCCGCCCGTCACTTCGCCGACGGCGTAGAGCCCCGGAATCGGGCCCTGTTCGCTCAGAACTCTGGAAAGCTTGTCGACCTTGATGCCGCCAAGCGTCGTGTGAATGCCCGGACGAACGCTCACGGCGTAGAGCGGGGAGGTGTCGAGACGGCTAAGCAGCAGGGGACGGCCGAAGTCCGTGTCTTCCTGATGTTCGACCATGGAGCGGTAGCGGACGAGGGCGTCGTGGAATTTTTCAGCGGGAACGCGGATCCCGCGGGCAAGTTCCAGATCGGACGTGCCGCGGATGAAGTAGCCCGAGCGCGCATAGCTTGCAAGGACCGGCATCTCGTCGACCATTGCCTGGTCGAAAATGAGCCAGGCGCGGTCATGGTTCTTGTCGCGAATCTGGCTGGCAAGGGTGTCGGAAAGCTCGTTTGCGAAGCGCTCGCCCTGATCGTTGACGAGAATCGCACCGTTGACGCGAACCTGATGCGGAAGAATGAGTCCGGAAAAGGGAAGCGTTGTCGGATGCACCGTGACGGCGTTCATGTCGACCATCTGGGCTCCCAGACTGTGGGCCAGCAGAATGCCGTCGCCGGTGGCGGCGGGAGAGTTGGTTGACTGCAGGCCCCGCGTGTGCTTGGCGAACTGTGAGACCATCGCTTCGTTTGCGCTGAAGCCGCCGGTTGCAATGACGACGGCTGGGGCGTTGATTCGATACTCGCCGCCCTTGGTGTCGGAAACAACGACGCCGCTGATGCGTCCCTGGGCGTCTGTCGTGATTTTCTTGACGGCGGTTCTCGTGCGAATGGGCACGCCGTGGGATTCGATGCCGTGAAGAAGGGCATTGATGACTTCAGGGCCGATCAGACCGCGCTTGGGTTGAATGCCTCGCTGCGAGATGCTTCCGTCCTCATTGAGGGTGCAGGCTGCCTGAAGATTGTCGTCGCGCGTGATGCAGAAGGGCTCGAGTTCGGCGCCGTAGCCGCGCAGCCATTCAATGGCGTCGGATGATCCCGACACGATGCGGGAGAGAATTGCCTTGTCGGCAGTGCGTCCGCCCTTGCGGATCATGTCGCTTTCGAGCCGCTGGCGCTCCCGAACGTCTCCCTTTTTGATGCCGAGCATGAAGCCGGTGGCAAGAACCGTGTTGCCGCCGATGAAGGGCATCTTTTCGACGACGATGACCTTGGAGCCCGATTCGGCGGCTGAAAGTGCCGATGTGAGGCCGGCGCCGCCGGCGCCGATCACGACGACATCGCATTGATCGTCGGAGGCTTGTGCCAATGCAGCGGACGCCGCCAGGCTGATGCCGACGGCAATGCTCGCCATGCCTTGAAGGCAGCGCGCGAGTGTTTTGCCGAGCGTCTGATGACCGGATCCGCTGTTGAGCATGGTGTGGGTTTCGAGCTGGAGACTTTCTATAGATAGTGGGGTTTCGTGCGAGCAACGCTCGTCTCGGGTTAACCCGTAGACAAAAGAATAGCAAAAAAACAGACGGGGTGGAGTCGGCGTTTTCCGCAAGCCTATCGGGTGCATAGGCTTTGGAATAAGAGGGATACCGTAAACGCGGGATGGGAAAGCGAGAATTTCGCTCGGATCGCTATTCCCGTTATGAACAGCGCCTATCTTGGACGACAGTGTCGTTATAGTGAGAAACTCTTCAAAGGTTGTACCTCTAAAGAGGTAGATGTATTAAACTATAGTAGTAATTTTACATTTGAAAACTACTGCGAGAGTAGTATTGCCACGAGAGTGTCATGGATGGCAGACTCACGAGGAAGGCAGGGATTTTGCTCTGTCAAGGCGAAGATTACCGTCCCGATGCGATGCACCTGATTCGGTGCATTGTCAGAGCGACGGCAAGAACAACCACTTTCCAAGAAGGATCCCCCATGGAAGTATCTCGCAGAAGTTTTCTCAAGCGCGGTCTGCTTCTCGGCGGCGGTGCGGCGTCCGGTTTGGCCGGCGCGGCTGCCCATGCGGCCGGCGGCTCCAAGAAGCCCTACAAGCTCACCAGCGTGACTGAAACGACGAATATCTGCTGCTATTGCTCCGGCGGCTGCGGCACGATCTGCTCCACGCGCAACGGCGAACTCATCAATCTCGAAGGCGACCCGGATCATCCGGTCAACCTCGGCGGCCTGTGCCCGAAGGGCGCCGCAATGTGGGGCCTTCGCAACATCGTGACGGAGGACCGCCGCGCCCAGCTTCATCCGGACCGCGTGCTCTATCCGATGGTTCGTCGTCCGGGCAGCAAGACCTGGGAGCGCCTCTCCTGGGATCAGGCCGCCCTTGAAATTGCCAAGCATGTCAAGAAGACCCGCGACGCCACCTTTGTTGAGAAGGAAGGCGACGTGACGGTCAACCGATGCGACGGCATCGCCAGCCTCGGCGCCGCCCAGCTCAACAACGAGGAAGGCTGGCTCGTGCAGAAGTTCGCGCGAAGCCTCGGCGTCCTCGCCATCGACAACCAGACCCGCGTCTGCCACTCCTCGACCGTTTCCGGCCTCGCTCCGTCCTTCGGCCGCGGCTCCATGACGAGCCACTGGTGCGACTTTGCGAACTCCGACGTCATCATGTCGATCGGCTCCAACAACGTCGAAAACCATCCGCTGTCCTCCCGCTGGGTTGAACGCGCACAGGACAAGGGCGCCACGTGGATCGTGGTCGACCCGCGCTATTCCCGTTCGGCCGCCCGCGCCGACATCTACGCCCGCATCCGTCCGGGCTCCGACCTTGCCTTCTACGGCGGTCTGATCAACTACATCCTGCAGAACGAGCTCTATCAGAAGGAATACGTTCTGCACTATACGAACGGTGCCTGCCTGCTGCGCCCCGACTTCAAATTCGACGTGGACAACGGCCTCTTCTCCGGCTGGGATCCGGAAACGAAGCGCTACGACAACGAAACCTGGGGTTATGACGTTGATCACAAGGCTGTCTGGGATACCTCCGAAGGCTCCGCTTTCGCCTGGGTCAACCGTCCGGGCACGCCGAAGTTCAAGACGCCGGATCTCAAGATTCTCAAGCGCGACATGACCCTGCAGGATCCGAACTGCGTCATCAACGTCATGAAGCGCCACTATGCGCGCTACACGCCCGAACTCGTCACCCGCGTCACCGGCATGGATCCGGACGTGATGAAGAAGGTCTGGGAGGTCTTCGCCTCCACCGGCCGTCCGGACAAGGCCGGCTCCATCCTTTATGCTCTGGGCCAGACGCAGCATACCTACGGCTCCCAGAACTGCCGCGCCATGTGCGTTGTTCAGCTTTTGCTCGGCAACGTCGGCATTGCCGGCGGCGGCATCAACGCCCTTCGCGGCGAACCGAACGTTCAGGGCTCCACCGATGTCGGCGCCAGCTCGCATCAGGCTCCGGCCTACCTTTCCTGGCCGACCGGCAAGGCTCACCCGAAGCTTGCCGACTACCTCTCCAAGGAAACGTACGCTGCTGGCTACTACGCCAACAAGCCGAAATTCTGGATCTCCCAGCTTCGCGAATGGTTCGGCGCCAACGCCACGGTCGAAAACGACTACTGTTACGACCTGTTGCCGAAGATCAGCCCGAAGCTCGACTACGGCGACTACTCCACGATCATGTCGTTCAACGACATGCGTGACAACAAGATCAAGGGCTACTTCTGCTGGGGCATGAATCCGATGCATTCCACCCCGAACGGCAAGCATGCCCGTCATTCGATGGCCAACCTTGACTGGCTCGTCGTCGCCGACTGGTTCCAGACGGAAACGTCGACCTTCTGGGAAGCTCCGGACATGAAGCCCGAGGAGGTCCAGACCGAGGTCTACTTCCTGCCGGCCGCGCTTATCTATGAAAAGATCGGCTCCATCAACAACTCCGGCCGCTGGATCCAGTGGCGTGAAAAGGCCATCGAGCCGCCGGGAGAATGCCGTTCCGACTTCGAAATGATGATGCTTCTCTGGAAGAACATCGTCGACCTCTACAAGAAGGAAGGCGGCGCCTGCCCGGATCAGATCCTGAAGACGAACTTCGACTACACGATCGACGGCAAGCCCGACCTGCGCGCTCTCTGCTGGGCTCTCAACGGCTACACGGTCAATGACGGCAAGCTCCTCAAGGGCTACGGCCAGCTCCAGGCCGACGGCACGACCGCCTGCGGCATGTGGATCTTCTCGGGCTACTACAACAACGAAGCCCAGAAGCTCGATCCGATGAAGCAGCCGATGACGAACCGCTCCAAGGAAGACCCGACCGGTCTCGGCCTCTTCCCGGGCTGGTCCTTTGCCTGGCCGGCCAACCGCCGCATTCTTTACAACCGGGCCTCCGCCGACCCGCAGGGCAAGCCCTGGGATCCGAAGCGCGTGCTCGTCGAATGGGACGGCAAGAAGTGGATCCAGAACGACGTTGGCGACTTCGTCACCGCCAAGGCTCCGGACGACAACGCCTTCTTCATGACCTGGGAGCAGAACGCTCGCCTCTTCGCCTATTCGATGGCCGACGGTCCGCTGCCCGAACACTTCGAACCGCATGAAGCCCCCGTCAAGAACCTTCTCAACGGTGCCGGCGGCAACCCGTGCGCCCGCTTCACGGACGACCCGTCCGTGCGTCGCGGCAACATCAAGGACTATCCGTATGTGGTCACGACCTACTCCGTCGTCGAACACTGGCAGTCCGGCACGCAGACCCGCAACATCCCGTGGCTCAATGAACTGATCCCGAGCAACTTCATCGAAATCTCCGAAGAGCTTGCCAAGGAAAAGGGCATTCGCCCGGGCGACAAGGTTCGCGTCTGGAACAACCGCGGCTCCGTCGTGGTCGATGTGATGATCACGATCCGCATGAAGCCCATGATGATCGACGGCAAGCTCACCCACGTGGTCGGCATGCCGCACCACTTCTCCTGGGCGACGAAGCTCGCAACCGGCGACAACGTGAACGACCTCACGCCCAACGTCGGCGACCCGAACTCGTACATTCCGGAATACAAGGCGTTCCTTGTCAACCTTGAGAAGGCAGCCTGACGGCGTGCCAATGGAGATGAAAGATGGCAAATACTAAAGAAGTCGCCATGCTGTTCGACTCTTCGCACTGCACCGGCTGCAAGGGCTGCCAGGTTGCGTGCAAGCAGTGGAACATGCTTCCCTCGAAGCTTGGCCTCAATGCAAACAAGTTCTCGGGCTCGTACCAGAACCCGCCTGACCTGAACGGCGACACGCGTCTCGTGATGACGTTCGACGAAAAGGAATCCGGCAACAAGTACCAGCCGATCAACTTCGCAATCGGACGCCGCTCGTGCTTCCATTGCACGGACGCCGCCTGCGTCGCGATCTGCTCGTCCGGCGCCCTTTACAAGAAGGAAAACGGCGTTGTCGCTTATGACACCGACAAGTGCAACGGCTGCACCTACTGCCAGTCCGCCTGCCCGTTCGATGTCCCCCGCTTCCGTCCGACGGACGGCTGCATCGACAAGTGTACGCTCTGCATCGACCGTCTCGAGGAAGGCGGCGTGCCGGCCTGCGTCAAGACCTGCCAGCCTGAGGCCCTCAAGTTCGGTCCGCGCGATGAAATGATCGCGCTCGGCCTGAAGCGCGTCGAGTTCCTCAAGAAGAAGGGCTTCGACAAGGCTGAACTTTACGGCGTCAACGAAATGGGCGGTCTGCACGTGCTGCAGGTCTGCCAGTTCGGTCACGAAGCCTATGGCCTTCCGACCGATCCCAAGCCCAACAAGATGATCGGCATGATGAACGCCATGCGCAAGGTGACCGGTGTCGGTACCGCTGCAGTTCTCGCCGGCCTCGCCGTTTCCTTCGTCGCCGCCACCGGCTACCGCCGTGAAAAGGTGACCGTCGAGGAAGCCAAGAAGCACTGGACGCCTGAACAGCGTGCCACCGCCGATCGTGAAGTCAAGGAGCTTCTTAAAAAAGAAGCCTCCGGCAAGTAATAGGAGACTCAGAATGACCAGATACATTCAGCGTCACTCCATGCTCACCCGCGTGACTCACGGCGTTGCCGCCGTCGCATGCATCCTGCTCGCGGTCACCGGCGTGTTCGTGTTCGTTCCGAGCCTGGGCGGCGGCATCATGGGCGGCGATTTCACGCATTCCATGCGCATGCTCCATCGCATTCTTGCGGTGCCGTTCATCCTCGTTCCGCTCTTTGCAGTGCTGAAGTCGCCCGCGGGCTTCGTCCACCTCTTCAAGGAGGACATCTTCGGTAAGTGGGACAAGGACGACGTGGCCTGGGCCATGAAGTTCCCGTTCTATCTGTTTGCGCCGGGCAAGGTTCACATGCCTCCGCAGCATCATGTGAAGTCCGCCCAGCGTCTCGCTGACGGCGCTCTGCTGTTCTTCTGCATCATGCTCGCTCTCTCGGGCATCGTGCTTTGGCTCAACACGGGTCTTCCGACCGATTCCGGCCTGAAGATGGACTTCGCGCCCGAAACGATCCTTCTTGCACACCTCGTGCATGACGTGTTCTTCTTCCTCACCGTCTTTGTCGGCATCGCCCACATCTATCTCGGCGCCGGCATCTTCCAGCCGTACCGCGGCACCGCCCGCATCATGTTCGGCGACGGCAAGGTGAGCGAATCCGACGCGGTCTACCACTGGGGCTATTGGGCGAATGAAGAAATCGCCCTTGGCAAGAACGTGACCGTCGAAAAGGACGCCAAGGAAAAGTAAGGGGACATCTTTTCCTAACTCTCAGCACGAGTCCGCCGGCGCTTCTGCGACGCCGGCGGCTCGCCGGAAGCGGGCTCTGCAAGGGGCCCGTCCGGAAAGAGGTCTTCGGGAGACTTCTTTCCGGACGCCCGAAGAGGCGCATCTTCCTCAATCAAACACCCGCGCATCCGTGCTTGAAAGAACGGAGTGCACAGAAAAAGGATAGTCAAATGCTCAACCGCAAGTCGATCGAAAGGGCGCTCGCCCGTGCCGCAGGCCATCAGGATGAAAGCGTTGTCGCGCGCCTCGCGCTTTTTGCGCCCGCGCTGCTCAAGGCTGCGGATCTTCGAGAACAGCTCGCCGTCGAAGTTCCCGAGTGGACCGAGGAGGAGATCGAGGCCGCACGCCTGAGCAAGGACACGCTCCTTTCTCAGCGTCCCGTTCGAATTGACGGAGAGCGCTTCCTGCAGACGGTCGATGCCATCGCCGGCGCTCTGCTTGCCAACGACGAGATCGAAGGCGACATGCTTGAAGCCTGCCGCGCCGTTGACTGGACTCGATTCGCTTCTGCTGATCTTCTTGAGATCGCCGGCCGCGATCCGATGGGCTATCTGCATGCCGTCGAGGTTCATGCAGGCGAGGACGACCTTCTCGACAGCTTCCTTTTGCCGGTGCTCGGCCTTTCGCTTCGCGTCTTTCTTGACGAGGCGGCCGACGAAGGCAGCCGCCGCATTGCAAAGACCGGCACCGACACGACGCATCACAACCGCCCGCTGAAGTGTCCCGTCTGCGGCAGCGATGCCGCGGTTGCAAGCGTCACCGACACTCCGCTCAACGGCCATGTGAAGCAGCTCTGGTGCACGTGCTGCGGCTCTCACTGGGTTTTCGAACGCATTCGCTGCGCCGCTTGCGGCGGACAGGCTGTTTCGGACATGTCCTACATCCACGACGAGGCCGACGAAACGCGTCGTCTGCACGTCTGCACCGCCTGCCATGCAGCCTTCCCGACGGTTTTCGCCGGCGAGGAGCTCAATTTCTGTGCCGACGTTGAGCAGATCATCATGACGGGCCTTGAGCTTTTCTATCAGAACTCCGTCGAAGGCGCCAAGGCCTGAGGCAGGCCTCCGCATCAATCAACAACAATCCTCAGGGACGAAGAACACGGGAGACAAACATGGGATCCGTTCAGCTGAAGAACTCCGAAAACGCACTCATGACCGTTGTTGAGACGGGAACGAACGCGAGCGTCTCCGTGCCGTCCGTCGAGCGTCTGGGGGCTCTTGAGGTCGAGGTCGTTCGGATGAATTCCGAGACGGCGGGGCTTGATTGGGTGGCTGAGGAAGTCCCCGTGGCGCTTGTCTACAACGGCATCTCGCATGCGGTCATGATGGCTTCCCCCTCGATGCTGGAAGAGTTTGCGCTCGGCTTTTCGCTGGCCGAAGGCATCATTCCCGATGCTTCTCATCTCTACGGATGCGAAGTGCGTGAAGGATGCCGCGGAGGAATTGAGGTCGACCTCACGATTTCGGCCGAATGCTTCTGGAAGCTCAAGGATCGCCGTCGCTCAATGACTGGCCGCACGGGGTGCGGAATCTGCGGCGTTGAAAGCCTGAACGAAGCGGTGCGAGAAAAACGGGCCGTTCCTCACGAGCAGACCTTCCCGATGTCGGCCTATGCCGATGCCATCGGCTATCTGGAGGATGTGGAGCGGCTGGGCGGTCTTACCGGCTGCACGCATGCCGCCGTCTGGGTCCATCCTGACGGACGATTTGCGGGCGGCGCCGAGGACGTCGGCCGCCATGTTGCGCTTGACAAGCTGCTCGGCCTTCGCGCCCGCAATGGCTGGAAGAACGGCGCTCTCGTCATCAGTTCGCGCGCTTCCTATGAAATGGTTCAAAAGGCCGCCATGTGCGGTGTTGAAATCATTTTTGCGGTTTCGGCGCCGACGGCGCTTGCCGTCGAGCTCGCACGCGAATGCGGCATCACGCTCGCAGCCTTCTGCCGCCGCGGGCGGGCCAATGTCTACTCCCACCCCGAGCGTCTGATCGGTTTCTGAGGCGGAAAGACGCATACATCGATTGTCTTGGGATGCCTTCCGATTTTTTCCTTTTTCTTCGGAAGGCTTTTTGACGGGCGGAGGACCTTTTTCATCAGGTCCTTCGCCTTTTTTTCGAATTGTTCGGGAGCTTGCGATGCGGGCTCATGCCGGATGAAGAAAGACAGGCGTTGAAAAAAATCCCAAAAATTGAGTATGTTTTGCTATACCTGAGTGAGTTACTCGGGTATAAACTCTCTGAGACGCGCGACTGGTCGGTTGCGTGTACTCGGTCAAAAACTCGAATCTGATAAAAGGAAGCTTTCCAATGATTCAATCCCCCGATGAAGCCAAGCCTCGCATAAAGGGCAATCAGGCCGCCATGGCGGTCGCCTATCTAGTCGCCATTGTGCTTGGCGTGTGCAGCGGCCTTTGGGGCGGTGAGAGTGTTCATGCGTTTGCTGATTTCGTGAGCTCGATTTTCATCCGCCTCTTCAAGTTCATCAGCGTTCCGATCATTGCCGTGTCGATTATTGCGACGCTTGCTTCGATTTCCCGCTCTAGCGAATCCGGTCGGATTTTCCGGCACACGATCTTCTACACGCTTTTTACGACGATTCTTGCGGCGACGCTCGCCGCCGTTCTCTATGTCGTCCTGGCGCCTGAAAATGTTGTGGCTACTGCCAAGGCGATCGCGCCGCGAGTGGCCGAGCATTCTTATCTTGAATACATTCAGTCCGTAATCCCTGACAACTTCCTTGCACCGTTCATTTCCGCGAACGTGCTGTCGGTGCTGCTCGTTTCCGCCGCCTTCGGCATTGCGATCTCCCGCCTTCCGCGAGAGAGCCGCTCTCAGGAGGTGCTCCTTGCCTTCTTCACGGGCTGTCAGGAAGTTCTCTTCATTCTTGTGAAGTGGCTCATCCGTGTTCTTCCTATCGGCATTTTCGGTTTCATCTCCGCGCTCGTCGTTGAGATGAGCAAGGGCGTTGAGATCGGCGGCCTGGGCACCTATTTCGGCGTGATTCTTGCTTCCAATGTCATTCAGATGGTCGTGGTGCTTCCGCTCCTGATGCTTGCCCGAGGTCTCAATCCGCTTCGTGTGGCCAAGGGTATGGCGCCGGCGCTCGCTGTGGCGTTTTTCTCGAAGTCTTCGGCCGGCACGCTTCCCGTCACCATGTCCTGCGCTGAAAACAACGTGGGCGTTTCCCGTTCGGTTTCTCGCTTTGTTCTTCCGATCTGCACGACCATCAATATGAACGGCTGCGCAGCCTTTATTCTCGTGACGGTCGTCTATTTGATGCAGAACGCGGGCGTTGATGTGACGTTCTCGATGCTGGGCGCCTGGATTCTGATTTCGACTCTTGCCGCCGTTGGCAACGCCGGCGTTCCGATGGGCTGCTTCTTCCTTTCCGCCAGTCTTCTGGCCAGCATGAACGTGCCCATCATGCTCATGGGCGTGATCCTGCCTTTTTACGCGGTCATCGACATGGTTGAAACGACTCTGAACGTCTGGTCAGACAGCACGGTTGCTGCCATGGTGAACCACGATCTCGGCAAGGACGAGAAGGCTGCCGCTTAAGGCGATTCCTGCATCAGATCCTTCGGCGGACCGTTTTCGCAGGTGCGGAGACGGTCCGCTTTTTCATGTCAACATGCTCATGATGGATCGTGCGGCTGGAAGTGACCTCGTGTTGTGACGGGAACCGCGAATGCATTGGGACGCTTGGCTGGAATGAAGCCTTGTTCGTGGCAAAGATCCTCGAAGGACAGGCGGATTTGAAGTCAATGGCGTGATGAAGAGGCCGCAAAAGAAACGGGCTCGTGCTTTGCTGCACGAGCCCGCTGGCAGAAGAAGCCGATTGGTTTGAGGCTTAATGTTGGCTCTTCCGACTTTTTGGGGAAACTGGGGGCTCGATGGTGCCTTGGGCGAGGTCAGAACCGGCTCGTGAGAAGGATGCAGCGCTTAATTACCGAAATCGATGCCAGAACCTGGTTGGAGCCAGACGAAAGCACACGAGGCCCCATCCCCATCAGGCTGAGCCTGATCAGGTGCCGGCCTTGCAGTCGGCGGCCTATGCCGCCGAGTTATTAAAGAAGAGTGGACTCTCTCGTTCCATGCCAAGGTCCGTGTGACAGAGGCGTGACTTGATCACTGCGGTCCACTCCCCCAGCAGCATGAGCGGATTGCGGCCTCTGCCGGGGAATGCGGCCTTGAGCTTCAGTGCGAAGTACTCAAAGCTCTTGTAACCGTAGGCGATGCGCTTGATGAGCTTGGCTCTCGTGTTCACCCCCTCCAGGAGACTGTCATAAATTTTGTGTCCATGGGATAATCGGAGCCCGCCATACGGGTACACCCCATGAACACGACTAC
>CAKQKT010000012.1 GCA_934249275.1 uncultured Sutterella sp.
CACCGTTTCCTTCTCAAGAGCCAGTTCTGACATCGACCAATGCGCCTGGTTACCCCAAAAAGTCGGAAGAGCCCAAAAAAAGGACCCGTACAATTCGTACAGATCCTTTTCTCTGGAATTCTCGTGGTGCCGGAGAAGAGATTCGAACTCCCGACCTTCGCATTACGAATGCGCTGCTCTACCAGCTGAGCTACACCGGCCACCATCTGTCAGTCGTTCGGAACAAGTCGCGTTCAACTGAGGATTTGAATTATGAGCAAGGAATGGATCTTTTGCAAGAGTAAGTTACATTCAGTTACACTTGCAAATCCATCAATCCTTTCCGAATGCATTTGCGAAAGGCTCAATGCAAGAAGCGGCTCGGCGCCATGGGCTAAAATTATTTTTTTGGCTTCACGGCAATGAAGGACCGACATGGCATCTCTTTCTTTTCAAGCGTCTCTTCCTCATCCTGACGACACCGACAGACTCGGCGCCCGCCTGGCCGACGCCGTCTCGAAAGAGAACGCCGCTGTGGCAGAACGCGGTCTTGCCGTGCGTCTCGAAGGCAACCTCGGCGCAGGCAAAACTTCGCTCGTTCGCGCCATGCTCCGCCGCTTCGGCTTTTCCGGGCCCGTAAAGAGCCCCACCTTTTCGCTCGTCGAGACCTATCAGGTCTCCGGGCTCACGCTGAACCACTTCGACTTCTATCGTTTTGAAGAACCCGAAGAATTCGAGGACGCAGGCTTTCGCGACCTGTTCGGTCCGGGATTCATTTCCGCGACCGAATGGACCGAGAAGGCCGCCCCCTACGTGCCCGATGCCGACCTCGTCATTGAGCTTGAACAGGAAGGACTCGGCCGACGCGCCGTCATCAAAGCCCGTTCCGCTCTTGGCGACGCCATCATTTCCCGCTTGCTCTGCGGAGCTCTCGCATGATTGACCGCCGTCGTCTCGTGCTCGGCTCCGCGAGTACGCTCATGCTCAGTCTTGCGCCCTGGCAGATTGCCCGCGGCGCACGCATGGTCGACGTTCGCATGTGGCCGGCCGAGGAATACACCCGAGTCACGCTCGAGTACGACACGCCGCTCGACTTCAAGTATTTCTTCGTTCGCTCGTCAAAGCCCCTGCGCCTCGTTGTCGACATCAAGGGACTAGAGCTCACAACAGCGCTTCAGAAGCAGATTGCCGCGGTCAAGCCTGACGATCCGTATATTGCCGCCATGCGCATCGGGCAGTTTCAGCCCGACACGGTTCGTCTCGTCATGGACCTCAAGACTGACGTCAAGCCAGAAGTCTTTCAGCTCAAGCCTTTCGCAAACTACAAGTACCGTCTCGTCTTCGACATCTACCCGGCTCATCCGACCGACGAGATCAGCCGTCTGCTCAACGGCCAGGAAGAAGGCGGCAGCTCTGAAAAGGATCCGCTAGGCTCTCTTCTTGCCGGCCTTGACCAGGGAAAAAGCGAACCAGCACCCAAGTCGCCTCTTGAAGCCCCAAAATCCTCAGAGCCCGCAATTGCCTCCAAGCCCTCGAAGTCCGGCAAAACTTCGAAGCTCGTCAAGCCCAAGCTCATCGTCGTCGTCGACCCAGGCCACGGCGGGGAAGACCCCGGCGCAATCGGCCGCGGACGCAATCGTGAAAAGACCGTCGTGCTTCAGATCGCCAAGCGGCTTGCCGCCCTCATCAACAGCGACCCGAACATGAAGGCCATCATGACCCGCAATACGGACCACTTTGTGAGTCTCGGCGGCCGCGTGGCCATCGCCAGGCGCGCCAAGGCACACCTGCTCGTCAGTGTTCATGCGGACGCCTGGGTCAAGGCCTCCGCCAGAGGATCCAGCGTCTTCTGTCTTTCCGAGCGCGGTGCAACCTCGGCAGCCGCACGCTGGCTTGCCAAGAATCAGAACGAGTCCGACTTGATCGGCGGCGTCAACATTGCAAGCGTCGACAAACAGGTCGCCAGCGTTCTTGTCGACATGACCTCAAACTGGACCATCAACTACAGTCTGGGACTCGGCGCCTGCGTTCTAAACGAAATGAAGGGCGTCAACAGGCTGCACAAGCAGCAGGTCGAACAGGCCGGCTTTGCTGTTCTCAAGGGCCAGGGCATTCCGTCCATTCTGGTTGAAACCGCCTTCATTTCGAATCCGACCGAAGAGAAGCTTCTCATCAATTCAAAGCATCAGCAGAAGATTGCCCAGGCCATCTACAACGGCATACGCAAGCAGGTGGCCTCGAACCCCTCCCTTCTCACCGGCTGACTTGCAGCCCGTTTTTGCGTCCTCTCTGTCCAAAGACGGGAAAATCCTCTTTCGCTTAACGCATTGTCCATATACAATGCATCAGATCAGTTTCGGGCGGTCCGATAAGGTTTATCAGGCCTGACGCCGCCCCGTTTGTTTTCCCATTCCTCAGATTCGGAGTTCATCGCCATGGCACTCGTCTCCATGCGTCAGCTGCTCGATCACGCCGCCGAATACGGCTACGGCGTTCCTGCTTTCAATGTCAACAACCTCGAACAGGTTCAGGCCATCATGGCCGCCGCGAGCGAAGTCGGCGCTCCCGTGATCATGCAGGCCTCTGCCGGCGCCCGCAAGTATGCCGGCGAGCACTTCCTTCGTCATCTGATCTCTGCCGCCGTCGAAGCCTATCCGGACATCCCCGTCTGCATGCATCAGGACCACGGCCAGAGCCCGTCCGTCTGCCAGGGCGCCATTCGCATGGGCTTCACGTCCGTCATGATGGACGGCTCCCTCATGTCCGACGGCAAGACGATCGCCACCTACGACTACAACGTCGACGTCACCCGCCGCGTTGTTGAAATGTCCCACTGCATCGGCGTTTCCGTCGAAGGCGAGCTCGGCTGCCTCGGCTCTCTCGAAACGATGAAGGGCGACAAGGAAGACGGCCACGGCACCGACGCAGTCATGACGCGCGAACAGCTTCTCACGGACCCGGATCAGGCCGCCGAATTCGTCAAGGCCACGCAGCTCGACGCCCTTGCCATCGCCATCGGCACGTCCCACGGCGCCTACAAGTTCACGCGCAAGCCCACCGGCGAAACGCTCTCCATCCAGCGCGTCAAGGAAATTCACGAACGCCTGCCGAACACCCATCTCGTGATGCACGGCTCCTCCTCCGTTCCGCAGGAATACCTTGCTACGATCCGCGAATTCGGCGGCGAAATGCGCGAAACCTACGGCGTTCCCGTTGAAGAAATTCAGGAAGCCATCAAGCACGGCGTTCGCAAGGTCAACATCGACACGGACATCCGTCTTGCTATGACGGCCGCCACCCGCCAGTACCTCTTCGAGAACCCCTCCAAGTTCGACCCGCGCGACTTCCTCAAGGTTGCTCGCAAGGCCGCTACGGATCTCTGCAAGAAGCGCTACCTGCAGTTCGGCTGCGAAGGCATGGCCTCCCGCATCAAGCCGCTTCCGCTTGACGTCGTTGCCGCCCGCTACGCCGACGGCACTCTTCGCCAGAACGTTCTCTAAATGATAAGCCGCCTTATCGGCTGATCTACACTGCGCCCGCCCGACACCGCGTTCGGACGGGCTCATTTTTTACTTCACCATGACCACAACCAATCCTGAAGACATGGATGCCTCCGGCCTCAAGGGTAAAAAAGGCCTGCGCCGCCTCATCAATGCCACGGGCTACTCCATGAAGGGCCTCAAAGCCGCCTACCAGAACGAAGCCGCCTTCCGAGAGGAGGTGCTTCTAGCCTGCGTGCTTGTTCCGGCAGCGCTTCTTCTCCGGCTTCCTGCTGTTGAAACAGTGCTCCTCATCGGCTCCGTCCTGCTTCTGATGCTCGTTGAAATCCTCAATTCCGCCGTTGAGACAGTGGTTGACCGCATTGGGCCGGAAATTCACCCCCTGAGCGGCCGAGCCAAGGATCTCGGCAGTGCGGCCGTCTTCATTGCAATGGGCATTCTCGGCATGACCTGGATTCTGATTGCCGGCCCTGCCGTCTGGGGGCTCTTCTCTGCGTGATCAACCATTGCCGTTCCTCATGTCCACCTAGCCAAATTTACTAGGCAAATCGCATGGTCTCCTAGGGAACGGCATTACAATGACGTCACACCATTTCAGTTAACCATCTCTCAAAGGGAGATTTCAACATGGCTGGTCTTTCCCAGATCAACATCCCCTCCTTGAAGAAGCTCTATTCTGGCAAGGTGCGTGATACGTTCGCCGTCGGCGATGACAAGCTGCTCATCGTTGCCAGCGACCGCATTTCCGCATTCGACGTCATTTTGGGCGACCCGATTCCGGGCAAGGGCAAGGTGCTCACCGCGCTCACCGACTTCTGGTTCAAGGAACTCGAAGGCGTCTGTCCGAACCATTTGACCGGTGTCGACCCCGAATCCGTCGTCAAGCCGGAAGAAGTTCCCATGGTCAAAGGCCGTTCCTGCGTCGCAATGCGTCTCAAGCCCATTCTGATCGAGTGCGTCGCCCGCGGCTACCTCATCGGCGGCGGCTGGAAGGACTACTGCGCCACCGGCTGTGTCTGCGGCATCAAGCTTCCCGAAGGCCTCAAGATGGGCCAGAAGCTTCCCGAACCGATCTTTACGCCGGCAGCCAAGGCTGAAGTCGGCACGCACGACGAAAACGTTTCCTTCGAACGCGTCGTCGAACTCTACGGTCAGGAGATTGCCGAAAAGATCCGCAGCTACACGCTCGAGCTTTATCGCCGCGCCTCCGAATACGCCGCCACGAAGGGCATCATCATTGCCGACACCAAGTTCGAATTCGGCATTGACGACGAAGGCACCGTCCGCCTGATGGACGAAGTCTGCACGCCGGACTCCAGCCGTTTCTGGCCGGCCGACCAGTACACCGTCGGCGTTTCGCCCCCGAGCTACGACAAGCAGTTCATCCGCGACTGGCTTGAAGCCCAGCCCTGGGACAAGACCCCGCCCGCTCCGAAGATTCCGGACGAAGTCATCGAAAAGACTTCCGACAAGTATCGCGAAGCCCTGCGCCGCCTTGCCGACACGGACATTGAACCGTAATTCGCATCTGAACTGATGCCGCCGAAAGGACCGACAGTCTTCATGCCTGCCGGTCCTTTCTTGTCTATAAAGTCGAGCCGAGAGAACCCACGACATCAGTCGCTGGAAAGAAAGGCGCTCAATGCCTTCCTCTCGTTCCAATACGAGAGGCATACGTCTTTGAAAAGGATGGTGTAGGATAGACAACATGAAAGCCAATATCGCCTACAAATTCGAACTAATGCCTAGCCGGGAATAGAAGCGGAAAATCGCCATGTTAGCCGGCAGTCGGCGTTTCGTTGTCAACAAGGCGATTGAATTGCAGAAGCAATGCCTTGAGCAAAACATTCCGTTCCTAACTTACAAAGAACTGGCCGGCAGGCTGGTTCTGTGGAAGATGGAGGATGACAAGGCATGGTTGAAGGAGTCCTTCGCCCAAGGCCTTCAGCAAGGCTTGATGGACTTGGATAGAGCTATCAAGGAGTTCAAGGCGAAGCGGAAAGGTTTTCCGAAGTTCCAAGCCAGGGGCGACAGCGATTCCTTCCGCATTCCGCAGGTCAACCCGTCGGATTAGGACAAGACATCAGCAGGGACCGTTCTTTTTTTCGCTGTCTGACAGCGAATTAAGGAAATCCCATGTCTTTAGACATCGGAAAGAAGTCAAACTCATAGGTTCTGAGGAACGAGAGGAAAGCACAGCTTTCCTGTCGTTCTTTTCAATTTTTAATTTTTAGTTTTTACTGCGAGGTTTTCCAATGACTGACGCCGTCAAGCCGATCGTCGGCATCGTAATGGGCAGCAATTCCGACTGGGAAGTGATGAAGAATGCCGCTGAAATGCTCAAGGCCTTCGACATCCCGTTCGAAGCCCGAGTTGTAAGCGCTCACCGCATGCCCGACGAAATGTTCGAATACGCCGAAACCGCTCGTGACCGCGGCATTCGCATCATCATCGCCGGCGCCGGCGGCGCCGCCCATCTTCCCGGCATGATTGCCGCCAAGTGCACGCTGCCCGTCTGCGGCGTTCCGGTTCCGTCCAAGTATCTCCGCGGCCAGGACAGCCTCTACTCCATCGTTCAGATGCCCAAGGGGGTTCCCGTTGCCACGTTCGCCATCGGCGAAGCCGGCGCCGCCAACGCCGCACTCTACGCTGCTCAGATTCTCTCCGTCACGGATGCCGGCCTCGCTCAGAAGCTCGCCGACTTCCGAGCCGCTCAGAACGCCAAGGCTCGCGCCATGGAACTTCCGCTCTAACGAGGAGGTCTCTGCAAATGACCCCTAATGAAGTGCTGATGCCGGGCGAAACGCTCGGCCTGATGGGCGGCGGCCAACTCGGCCGCATGTTTGCCCAGGCTGCCGCAACGATGGGCTATCACGTTGCCGTGCTAGAACCGGGCAAAAGCTGCCCCGCCGGTGAAGTATCCCGCGATCAAATCGAAACGAAGTACGATGACGAAGCCGGCCTCTCCGCGCTCGCTGGCAAGGTAAAGGCCGTCACGACCGAATTTGAAAACGTTCCCGCGCCGTCTCTCGAATACCTTGAAAAGGCCGGACTTCGCGTCTGCCCGCCGTCCGCCGCCGTGGCCGTCACACAGGACCGCAATGCCGAAAAGCACTTCGTCTCCGAAGTGGCCGGCGTTCCCGTTGCTCCGCACGCTGCCATTCGCAGCGAGGCAGATGTCGACTCGCTCGATGCCTCGCTTCTTCCCGGCATTCTGAAGACCGCTCGTCTCGGCTATGACGGCAAGGGTCAGGCCCGCGTCGCCACGGTTGACGACGTCCGCAAGGCTTTCCGCGATTTCGGCGGCGTGGACTGCGTGCTTGAAAAGCGCCTGTCCCTCAAGCTCGAAGTCTCCGTCATCGTCGCTCGCAACTCGCACGGCGAAACGGCCACCTTCCCGGTCTCCGAAAACTTCCACCGCAACGGCATTCTCGCAGTCTCCGTCCTTCCCGCCCGCATCGACGAGGAAACGGCTGCACGCGCCCGCGGCTACGCTGCCCAGATCGCCAAGGCGCTCAACTATGTCGGCGTCCTCTGCGTCGAGCTCTTCATCCTTGAAGACGATACGATTCTCGTCAACGAGCTTGCTCCTCGTCCGCACAACTCCGGCCATGCCACGATCGACGCCTGCGTCACAAGCCAGTACGAACAGCAGGTCCGCACGATGGCCGGCCTTCCGCTCGGCTCCACGGAGCAGCACTCCTACGCCGTGATGCTCAACATCCTCGGCGACGAGTGGTTTGATGAGAATGACGTCAAGCGCGAACCCGACTGGGCCGGCGTCACTGCCATTCCCGGAGCCAAGCTTCACATCTACGGCAAGGCGGACGCCCGCCGAGCCCGCAAGATGGGACACGTCACCTGCATCGGCAAGACTGCCGAAGAAGCCATGGAACGCGCCCGCGAAGCCGCTCGCATTCTCCATCTTCCGGAACCGAACTGAGATGACTCAAACTCCTCCCGTCGACCAAGCCCGAATTGCCGAAGCCGTCCGCGTTCTTGAAAACGGCGGCCTTGTCGCCATGCCCACCGAAACCGTCTACGGTCTCGCAGCAGACGCCGACAACGAATCCGCCGTGCTTGCCACATATGCAGCCAAGGGCCGTCCGGCCGATCATCCCCTGATCGTTCACGTCGCAGGAATCGACGCCATTTCCCATTGGGCCGAGGACATTCCGCCCGAAGCCTGGCAGCTGGCTAAAAAATACTGGCCGGGTCCGCTTACGCTCGTTCTTAAAAAGAAGGCGAGATGCGGCCTCTGGGTGACGGGAGGACAGGACACGGTAGCGCTCCGCTGTCCGTCTCACCCGTGGGCGCACGCGCTCATCGCGGCCTTCTCGGGGCCGACCTGGCGCGGCCTCACGGCACCTTCTGCCAACACCTTCGGCCGCATCAGCCCGTCTTGCGCAGCCCATGTTGCAGAGGACCTGGGCGTCAAGCCCGAAGGCAAGCTCGACATGATCCTCGACGGCGGTAGCTGCGAATTCGGCATCGAGTCCACGATGATCAACCTTTCGCAGGGTCGTCCCACGCTTTTGCGCCACGGCGTCGTCACCCGCGAAATGCTCGAGGAAACACTTGGCTTCGACGTGCCCGATGCCGGCAAGGACGCCCCGCGCGCCTCCGGTCGTCTCAAGAGCCATTACGCGCCCCGCACAAAGCTCGAGCTCGTGCCCGCCGCTAAGCTTCCTGAGCGCTTTGCCGAACTCAGCGGCACTCCCGTCGCCGTAATGGCCTCCAGGGACGTGCTCGAACGTCTTGAGGGCATTCCCGTTCTCAAGATCGAGGCACCCGCCGATCTGCACGGCTACGGACGCGATCTCTATGAAAACCTCCACAGGCTTGATCGCGCCGGCGCAGGACGCATTCTTGTCGAGCTGCCGCCTCAGGCAGCCGACTGGGCCGCTGTCAACGACCGTCTCGGCCGTGCTGCCGCATAAGGGTGCTCCGACATGATCAAGCTCTACGGCATTCCCAATTGCGGATCCGTCAAAATAGGCCTGGGCTGGTTCGCTGCACGCGGACTTGAGGTCGAATTTCACAACTTCAAAAAGGAGGGGCTCGATCCCGTTCTTCTCGATGAGTGGATTGCGAAATCCTCCTGCGACCAGCTTCTCAATCGCAAGGGCCTGCTCTGGCGCAAGCTCGATGAATCCCGCCGCGAAGCCGTCCGAGACAATCCGCAGGGCATGCGCGAACTGATGCTTGAGACGCCAAACATCATCAAACGCCCCATTGTCGTCTTTCCCGACGGCACGATCACTATCGGCGTTGTTGAGGATGCCTGGGAAAGACTCGCACCCTGAAGAAGACTCTCGCCAAGACGAACTACAGCCGCCGGAAACGGCGGCTTTTTTCTTACAAATGCATAAGTCGACATTGGAAACTCACCGTCAGCCGATACTGCCCGTACTGGCGCTTCTCCTGGCCACCTTCTTCTGGGGGAGCTCCTTCATCACGGTCGGATCCGCGCTCGAACACACGAATCCGCTCACGCTCGTGATGCTCCGATTCGCCGTTGGAGCCTTCTTTGTCCTTCTAATGCTCAAGGGGCGCATCACAGACATTCCGAAGCGCACTTGGAAGGCGGGCGCCGCCTGCGCCCTCCTCATCTATCTCGGATACACCACGAATGCCGCCGGGCTCATGACGCTTCAGAGTTCCGAGTCCGGCTTTCTGACGGCTCTCTACGTTCCGATCACGCCGCTCCTCGTATGGGTGGTTTACGGCAAGTCACCGACCAAAGGCGCGCTTGCCGGCGTTCTGATGGCATTCGTCGGCCTCATCCTCCTGGCCAATCCCTTTACGCTCAGCCTTTCCAACAACTGGGGCGAATGGGTCACCATCATCTCGGCTCTTCTTTCCGCCGTCGAGATCATGGTCGTGGGGCGTGTAGCCCCTGGAACGCAGGCAAGGCAGCTCGCCTTTGCACAGCTTTTCTTCACCGCGCTTTTCGCCGCGGCAGGACTGGTCATTGCGACAGCCGCTGGCGCTCCCCTCAAGGAAACGACCTTCAACACAACCGTCGTCACAGCCGTTCTCTGGCTTGCCGTCATTGTCGCCTTCGTTCAGGTTCTGCTTTCCTGGGCCCAACGCTACGTGCCTGCCGGACGCGCCGCCGTCATCTTTGCCATGGAAAGCGTCTTCGCCGCCATCATCGGCTGGTTCGCAGGCGAGAGCCTCGGAACGGCAGGCATTCTGGGCGGCGCCCTAATCGTCGGCGGCATTCTCTGCGGAGAAATCAGGCTTCCGCACAAAAAGGCCTCATCCAAGGAACTTTCATCATGACGGATATGCGCCCCATCGGCATTCTCGACTCTGGTTTCGGCGGCCTCTCCGTCGCCAGAGCCGTTGCAGAACTGCTTCCGCAGGAGAATCTCATTTACGCCGCCGACTGCGGCTTCGCCCCTTGGGGCGACAGAACGGACGACTTCATCCTAAAACGCACGCACGAACTCGTTTCGCATCTTCTGAAGAATGATGTGAAAGCCATCGTCATCGCCTGCAATACCGCTACAGCCGTCTGTGCAGAAATCCTGAGAGCCGAGCTGTCGATGCCCGTCATTGGCATCGAACCAGCCGTCCTCCCCGGCGCCCGCACGACCCGTACGGGCATCATCGGCGTCATGGCAACCACGAAGACGCTTGCCAGTGCCAAATACCGTCACCTCAAGTCCATTGCTCCTCGCGAAGTCAAGATCCTCGACTGTCCCTGTCCCGGACTGATGGACTGTGTTGAAGCAGGAGCATTCCGTGCCCCGCACACGCTGGAGCTTCTGAAAGGCTTTGTTGATCCTCTCGTGACAGCCGGCGCCGACACGCTCGTGCTCGGCTGCACGCACTATCCGTTTCTTGCCGACGCCATCCGCCTGACGGCCGGTCCCGGCGTCAGGCTCATTGATCCCGCGCCCGCCGTTGCACGACAACTCAAGCGCCGCCTCGATGAATCGGGCCTTCTTAACGAGACAAAAAAAGCGCCCTCGCGCATCTTCTGCACGACGGACGCCAATGTTGAGCGCGAGCGCATTCTCAGGCTCCTGTGGACGGACAACGCCGTCCTTCAGGAACTCCAATAAGCGATCAGCTTCTCAAAGAAAGCTCTGGCATTTCCGGCGTCTTGAGGTACTCCTCAAGACGCTTTTTCATTTCAGGAGGAATCGGATGCTTAACCACCGAATCGCCTTCCCGGGCCGCACAGACCGCAGTCTCAACGCAGGCCAGCCTGCATTCGTCACCCGCATGGATCGTCATTGCGAATCGCACGGACGTAGATCCGATCGACTCGATCCACAGGCGAAGGACGCAGTCATCTCCGCATCGGCTCGGTGCGCAGAAATCGCAGCGAATGCCAGCAATCGGGAAGCCATATCCCTTGCCCAGGCTCTCCTCATAGCTGAGACCCGCACACTCGCGGAAGAAGTCCTCCATGGCGTTGTTGAGCATCACGAAGTACTGGGGATGATAGACAATGCCCGCCGGATCGCAGTGATTCCAACGAATGCGAAGGGGCTGTTCAAAAATTTTTCCGCTCATCTCGCTTCTCCTCAGCGATGCGTGATGGAACGCAAAACGGCGCGAACGGGGCTTGCCTCGACGCCCTCAAGCTTGAGGGGGAGCGCGATCAGTTCGTATTCACCCGCCTCGACCTGACTCAAATCGAGGTTCTCAATAATGGACATGCCGCCCTGAAGTGCCACGCGATGCGCAAGCAGGAGCGTGCTGTCGGCTGGATCCATGCTCGGCGTATCAAGCCCTACCAGCATCACGCCGGACTCCAGCAGCAGGCGAACGGCACCGGGAGAAACTGCTCTGAAATCATTCGTCCAACCGTCCGGCGCAGCACGGCGCGTCTTGATGAGAACGCGTTCGTAAAAGCAGGCATTGGCAAGTTCCTCGCGGCTGACGGGCTCCTTCGTGTCGACCGCGCTCAAGTCGATGACGCGGCAGCGGCCGATGAAGCGCTCAAGCCTCAGTGAAGCGACATCCACGGCGCCGCTGTCAAGATGCATGGGCGCATCGACATGCGCGCCGATATGAGGCGACATGTGGATTGTCGAAATGTTGGCGACGCCGCCGTCGTTTATGCGCTCGTTCCAAAGAACTTGAAACGGCGTGTCGCCCGGGAATACGGGCGCGCGAGTGCTTACGGATGGGGAAATATCCCATAGGCTGCGCATGCAGTTACCTCCTGAATGATCTTGTCTCCGTAGAATGATATTCTGCGAGTCCGGCCGCATTTTTTCCAGCCGGCATAGTCGGAGATTTACATCGTGAATGAAAGTTTCTTCAAAATGATCCTCTCTCGCCACTCCGTTGGCGCCAAGCATCTCATGATTCCCGCTCCTGACGTGGGAGCTCTTCGCCTGGCCGTGACAACAGCCTGCCGCGTTCCCTGCCATCAGGAAACACTCCCCTTCCGCTGGGTCGAAGTTGCCTCTCGCGAGCGTCTTGCCGACCTCTTTGAATCGGTTCTTCCGCCGGATGCTGATGAAGAAATGCACGCCAAGGCTCGAAGCAAGGCCATGAAGGCACCAATGTGCATGGCGCTCATCGGCACGGGCCTCGCACCGGATGCTCACGACCGAGATGCCGACGAACGCCTGATGACGGCCGGCGCCTCGCTCATGAACTTCCTGGCCGGCCTCCATGCTCAGGGCTTTGCCGCCAAGACCGTTTCCGCCAAAGACTTCCCGGCTCCCGACGGACTCTATGATCCGACCTGCGAACACCTGCTCTGCTTCGTGCTTGTGGGCACACCCGACGCTCCCATCAACTACCAGGACATCGGCATGGGCAACGACGAACGCCAGCCCCTCTCCCGTTGGTAATCGATCACTGTGCAAGTTGCGCCGCGCGCATTGCGTCAAGCGAAAACAAGATGTCCTGAAGCGTGCGCGGCGCATTCCCTTCCGCATCGTCTCCGACGAGCACATAGGCAGGGACGCCGCTGCGAACCGCGCGCATGACGAGCGATGCTATCAGGGTGCGGGTAACAAGGTTGCCCGCACTTTTTCTTTCCGGTCCCCGAACAAAAACCGGAGAAAGCGGTCCGGATCTGTGCCAACGCACGATGAGCGGTCCTGACAGCCGCCACTCCGGATTCTGAGGATCCTCCGCATCACAGGCAGCCAGAGCGTGCATCTGCCGCTGCAGTCCCTGCATGCCCTCGTTGAGTCCCATGACCGGACGAATGCCGCAGGTCTTTAAAATTGCCATCATGCGAGGCGTGAGAAGAGTAGGATTTTTCACTTCGAACGCAAGCACCGGCACATCCCCGCCGGTTCCAAGCGTCTCCGCCAGCGTCTTGGCAAAGGCGCCGATCTCCTCCATCGCCTTCTGCCGTCCGGCCAGCATCTTCATCTGAGAGGCCGGATACGGTCCAAGATCAAAGAGCACGGCACCCAGCTTTTCTCCTAGCCCGTCGATGCAGCTTCTCACGAATGCCGCTGCGGCATCCGCATTGAGAAACTCCCGGTTGATTCCTCCCGAACGTCCGCGGCGGTCATGCACAAAAATGCTCGTCACGAGTGCAGGCGCGCGCACGATGAAGCGAAAATCAGCAGGAACGACTGATGAAGCCGCCGCCAGTTCAGCCTGAGAATACGGATGCAGATATCCTCGCTCCAGCGATACGCATCCCAGCCAAGGGGTGCGGGCCAAAACGGACAGACCGTCGAGGCCCTTCATGCGAACCGCCCCGCTCGACGGCGAATAGATGCTTCCGCGCCATGACGCACGGCCATAGTCCAGCGTACCCAGCCGCACAAATCTGGAAAGCCGGTTCGAAGCCTCCAGCACCTCACGGCGCTGCGGCTCTCCTGAAACCGGTGCATCGGGCCGCGGCGCATCGTCAAAGAGCGGCCCCGCATCCTTATCAATCATCGGCTTGCTGTTCATCATGGCATTTTCACCCGAAAATGACTGGAAATCTCCCGTCTTAAGCCCGCAGGAACACGGACGGATACTCAGACGACGTCTTTTTTGGTAGCATTATTCGATACCCGCAGCCGCGAGTGTCTTCCATGCACCTTACGCCGCAGGCCTGCTCAAGCGATATTAATTGAAATATGCCCATCACAGAAAGCACCGTAGAGAAGAACAGGACGCCGCAAAAGGTTCTCGTCTGGGTCGTCGACGACGACGAGGTTCGCTATTCGATCCGATTTGCCCTGGCAACACACGGCATCGATGCACGCACCTATGCGAGCGGCGAAGACTTCTTCAGTCTTGTCGAAACCGATCAGCCCGGCTGTCTTGTCGTCGATCTGACCATGCCCGGCATGAGCGGCATTGATGTGCTCAAGCGCCTGCGCGAACTCGACAGTCCCATCAAGGTCATCGTTCTCTCCGGCCACGGCACGATCAAGACAGCCGTCGAAGCCATGGAAAACGGCGCCGTCTCCTTCATGGAAAAACCGGTCGACCCCGACGACCTGATCGTCAAGATCAACGCCGCGCTTGAAGCCTCTCTCCTTGAGGTTCGCAAAACCCGCGTGCGCGGGATGCTTCGCCAGTTTTCCAAGCGAGAAACCCAAATTTTCGATCTGGTCTGCAAGGGCATGAAAAACGGTGAAATCGCCGAAAAGCTCTTTCTCTCCACTCGCACCATCGAATCGCACCGCGCCCATATTGCAAAGCGTCTTGACGACCTCACGCCGATCGGCATCCTCTACGAGCTTGCCCGCACCAAACTCGACACAAGCCCCGTGCAATTCCGAAAGATCACGAGAGGCCGTGAAAAATCTGCATCAGAAGCCGAGTAACGGAACTGCCAGTCCAAAAACGGGAGCCCAGTCGCGGACTCCCGTTTTTTTCATCTCAACATTTGACGGTTATTTACTGTCATCCTTGAAAAGCTCGTGCGCGAGCTTCATCGGACAGAACTTCGGACCGCACATGCTGCAGAAATGAGCCTTCTGCGCAGCAGCGCCTGGAAGGGTCTCGTCATGGAAGGCTCGGGCGCGCGCCGGATCAATGGCAAGAGCAAACTGATCGGGCCAACGGAATTCGAATCGCGCCATGCTCATGAGATGGTCGCGAACAATTGCGCCGGGCACGCCGCGGGCAATGTCGGCGGCATGAGCCGCAATGCGGAAGGCGGCCATGCCCTCGCGAACGTCGTTCGCATCCGGAAGTCCCAGATGCTCCTTCGGCGTGACATAGCAAAGCATGGCCGTGCCCGCACCCGCAATCATCGCGCCGCCAATGGCTGCCGTGATGTGGTCGTAGCCGGCGCCCACGTCGCTCACGAGCGGCCCGAGCGTGTAGAAGGGCGCATCGTCGCACCATTCGCGTTCGTTGAGCTGATTGAGTTCGACACCGGGCATCGGAATGTGTCCCGGTCCCTCGATCATCACCTGAACATCGCGCGCGCCGGCACGACGGTTGAGCTCGCCGAGCGTCTTGAGTTCCGCAAACTGCGCCGCATCATTGCCGTCATAGAGACTGCCCGAGCGAAGGCCGTCGCCCAGCGAGAGCGTCACGTCGTAGTGAGCCGCAATGTCTAGAACCTCGTCAAAATGTTCGTAGAGGAAATTCTCCCGGTCGAATGCCTTCATCCAGCGGGCCATCATGCCGCCGCCTCGAGAAACGATGCCGGTAAGGCGATTGCGGGTAAGCTCCACATGAGGAAGCAGCAGACCGGCATGAATCGTCATGTAGTCGACGCCGGCGCGAGCCTGATCCTCCATGACGTCGCGGAAAACATCCCAGGAAAGCGCAAGCGGATCTCCGCCTACGCGTTCAAGCGTTTCATAAAGAGGCACGGTCCCCACGGGGACCGGCGAGCCGCGCAGGATCATTTCCCGGGTTTCGCGAATGCATTTGCCCGTAGAAAGATCCATGACGGTATCCGCGCCTCGAGCAAGAGCCTCCTGCATTTTGCCGCCTTCTTCGCGCCAGTCTGCGGACGAAGCGGAAGTGCCCAGATTGGCATTGACCTTGGTTGCGAAGTGACGGCCGATCACGGTGGGCTCCACTTCCGGATGCGTGAAGGATGCCGGAATAACAGCCTGACGGGCAGCCACGCGTGCGCGGACGCGCTCGCCCGTCCAAGGTTCGACTCGATCAAGAAGCGGCTGCAGGCGGGCGCGAACGCGTTCAAGACCAGGCTCGGAAAGCGACGCCGCGAATCCTTCGATATTGGCGTTCTCGCGTGCGGCCACATAAGCCATTTCCGGCGTCACGACACCGGCGCGAGCGGCGGCAAGCTGAGTGGGACTGCCCGGGTCCGGACGATTGCGCCGCGCAAGCTCGACCGTCTCGCCGGCTTCGGCGGCACCGTAGCCGCCGGTCACGTCGGTCATGAAAAAATCGGGATTTTTTCCGCCGCCAAAGCATTCCGGCGTATCGGCAAGCCTGATGCGGCGAAGGGGGACATCCTCGCCGGCTTCGCTCTTGACATAAAAGCGCTCGCCTGCAGGACGAAGATCGGAATTGGAATTGAAGTAGTTTTGCATCATCGCGCTCCACAATAATTGAAGATAGGGCGCGACCGGCGAAGAGAACGGTGCCTTGGGCCTTGAAGAAAGGCCGGATACAGGATTGTCCGCAGCGTTTCCCGACGCAGGTCTGAACCTGTTCCGGTGCGACGGGTGTTTCTCAACCGGCCTTTGACTTGCCGATACCCCGAACGCGCAAGATCGATTTTAGGGCAAAAATGGCGCCTGAACACAGACAAATTCCCTCCATCGGCCCCGCGAGATCTCTGCCGCATCTCATTCATTTCCAAAGAGCCCACGCGGCATAAAAGACTGCGCCCTGCAGAAACCGTCTTCCTAGAAAGACGCACGAGGCCCTTACTGCTAAAATAATCGGATTGCCTTTTGTCCGCTCCGCCGCCGCATCCCCGCGGCCCGTTCTGCGCAGCGGACGCCGATTTTTTTTGTTTTTTCACTGAGGTTTCCCGACATGGAACTGAATCCCCTTACCGCCCTCTCCCCGATCGACGGCCGTTATGCCCGCCAGACCGACGCGCTTCGCGACATTTTCTCCGAATGCGCCTTCATGAACGCCCGCGTTCGTGTTGAAGTGGAGTGGCTCATCAGCCTTTCCGAAGCCGGCTTTGCCGAACTTCCGCACCTCAGCGACCACGGCAAGGCCTTCCTGCGCGGCCTCGCCGACAACTTCTCGCTCGCCGACTGCGAAGCCATCAAGGAAATCGAAAAGACGACGAACCATGACGTCAAGGCCGTCGAGTACTGGATCAAGGGCCAGGTTGCTCATGACGAAGAACTCAAGTCCGCCTCCGAATTCGTGCATTTCTCCTGCACGTCCGAAGACATCAACAACACGAGCCACGCCATCATGCTCAAGCGCGGCCGTGAAGCTCTCGCCAACTACCTCCAGCAGATTCACGACACGATCGCCAGCTTCGCTCACCAGTGGGCCGAAATCCCGATGCTCTCCCGCACGCACGGCCAGACCGCCTCTCCGACGACCGTCGGCAAGGAATTCGCCAACGTCGCCATCCGTCTCGAACGCGTGATTGAAGCCATCCGTGCCGTCAAGATCTACGCCAAGATGAACGGCGCCGTCGGCAACTACAACGCCCACCTCATCTCCTACCCCGACTACGACTGGGAAGCCCACTCCCGCAAGGTCGTTGAAGAACGCCTCGGCGTGACGTTCAACACCCACACGATCCAGATCGAACCGCACGACTACATGGCCGAGCTCTTCCATCAGATCGAACGCGCCAACACGATCCTCATCGACTTCGACCGCGATGTCTGGGGCTACATCTCCATGCACTTCTTCAAGCAGAAGCTGCGTGAAGGCGAAGTCGGCTCCTCCACGATGCCGCACAAGGTCAACCCGATCGACTTCGAAAACTCCGAAGGCAACCTCGGCCTCGCCAATGCCGTTCTCGGCCACCTCGCCGGCAAGCTTCCGATCTCCCGCTGGCAGCGCGACCTGACGGACTCCACCGTTCTTCGCAACCTCGGCGTCGCCTTCGGCTACTGCTTCATCGGCTACAACGCCCTGACGCGCGGCCTCGGCAAGCTCCAGGTCAACGAACAGGTCATCGCCGCCGACCTCGACAACGCCTGGGAAGTCCTCGCCGAAGCCGTTCAGACCGTGATGCGCCGCTACGGCGTGCCGCACCCGTACGAACAGCTCAAGGCTCTTACCCGCGGCAAGGACGGCATCACCAAGGAAACGATGCGCGAATTCATCTCCAACCTCGACATCCCCGCCGATGCCAAGGCCAGCCTGATGGAACTCACGCCCGCCACCTACATCGGCAAGGCCGTTGAACTCGCCCGCCGCTGCTGATCCGCATGATCCGAGCCGTTCATTCTCGGCTCCTCATAGCAAAAACCCCGTTCAGTCATCTGAGCGGGGTTTTTGCGTTATTGGAACTCCAATGTCGTCTGTCAGCAATTGCGGGAGCGGCGGTCGCGCACGGCTCGCGCAAGCTTCTCCAGAAGCATGACCGTGTCATCCCAGCCGATGCATGCGTCGGTAACGGACTGGCCGTAGGTCATGGGCTTGTCCAGACAGATGTCCTGACGACCTTCTACAAGATTCGACTCGATCATCACGCCGACGATGCGACGCTCGCCGTCGGAAACTCGACGGCAGATGTCGCCGACCACATTGATCTGCTCCATATGCTTCTTATGGGAATTGGCATGCGAGGCATCAATCACAACGGCCCGATTGTGTCCCGCCTTTCCGAGCATTTCGCACACTCGGTTGACGCTGGCTTCGTCATAGTTGGGCTCGGTGCCGCCGCGCAGAATGACATGACAGTCCTCATTGCCCGCCGTCGTCACAATGGCTGAAATGCCGCCCTTCGTTACGGAAAGGAAGGAATGCGGATGCTCGGCCGCACCGATGGCGTCGACGGCGATCTTCATGTTTCCCTCCGTCCCGTTCTTGAAGCCCACCGGACAGGAGAGGCCGCTCGCCAGCTCGCGATGAACCTGGCTTTCCGTCGTTCGAGCGCCGATTGCGCCCCAGCTCACCAGATCGGCGATGTACTGCGGAGTAATCATGTCGAGATATTCCACCCCAGTCGGCACTTCCATGTTGTTGATGTCCAGAATGAGCTCTCGAGCAACGCGAAGACCATGGTTGATGCGGCAGGAACCATCCATGTCCGGATCATTGATGAGCCCCTTCCAGCCGACCGTCGTGCGCGGCTTTTCGAAGTAAACGCGCATGATGATTTCAAGGTCGCCCTTGAGCTTGCGGCGCACTTCTGCCAGACGTTCGGCATATTCACGAGCAGCCTTCGGATCGTGAATGGAACACGGACCGACGATGACGAGCATGCGGTCGTCCTCGCCGTGAATAATGTCGTGTCCGGCCTGGCGGCCCAGACGCACCGTTGTAGCGGCGCGCTCTTCGCACGGGAATTCGCGAATAAGGTGGGCGGGCGGAGCAAGCTCACGGATTTCAAGAATTCGAAGGTCGTCTGTACTGGGATGCATGGATCTCTCTGATTTGAAATGTTTTTTAGTGCGCGAAAACCCCGCTCAAAATCTGGGCGGGGTTTTCAGGAACACTTGTCCGGATAATTTAAAAATTTTAATCCACTCTGCCGAGCAGGCAATATTCCATGATCGCCTTCTGAGCATGCAGGCGGTTTTCAGCCTCATCCCAAACAACGGACTGCGGACCGTCGATAACGTCGGCCGTCACCTCTTCGCCGCGATGAGCGGGCAGACAGTGCATGAAGACGGCCTCCGGATTGGCCGCAGCCATCGAATCGGCATTGACCTGCCACTTCACAAAGGCCTCGCGGCGGACCGCATTCTCTTCTTCATAGCCCATGGACGTCCAAACATCGGTCGTCACAAGATCGGCGCCCTTGCAGCATTCGACAGGATCATCAAAAACCTTGAGATGATCGCCCGCAAGCGTAAGCGCAGGATCGAGCTCATACCCCTTCGGGCTGGAGAAGTGAAGCTTGAAGCCGAGGAGCTTGGCCGCCTCGATCCAGGTATAGGCCATGTTGTTGGCATCGCCCACCCAGGCGACGGTCTTGCCGGTGATCGGACCGCAATGCTCTTCGTACGTAAGAATGTCCGTCAGAATCTGGCAGGGATGGTATTCGTTCGTAAGACCGTTGATGACCGGCACCTTGCTGTGCTCGGCCATATCATTGAGGCGGTCCTGCCCGAAGGTGCGCATCATGATCAGGTCGCCCATGCGGCTGATCACGCGGGACGTGTCGGCAATGGATTCGGAACGGCCGATCTGAGATCCCTGACTCTGCAGATTGACGACATTGCCGCCAAACTGATAGAAGCCCGTCTCGAAGCTGACGCGCGTGCGCGTGCTCGCCTTTTCGAACACCATGATGAGCACCTTGCCGGCAAACGGTTCATATCGCTTGCCTGCCTTGAGATCCGCCTTGATGACCTTTGCACGGTCGATCATGTAGCGAAGGGTTTCACCGGAAAAGTCGCTGAGCTTCAAAAAATGACAGGGCACGTTGCTACTCCTAAAAAATGTGCGTCACGACATTGTCGTAACGTACATTCTTGCAAGAAGACGTCTCTCCCTCAAATTTAATTGCGAGCCTCTTGAGAATTCGCCAATCGATTAGGGTGTTGCATATAGCAGGCCTTTTTTTGGCGACAAAAGCGACTCTTCTGGCGTTGGATGACGACGGCTAGACAATGATGGCCGCAGCCTTGACCTGAGCATAGAGAGAAGTGCCGACGGCAATTCCAAGCTCGTCGGCAGAACGCCGGGTTATGCGGGAAAGAATTCGGCAGCCGCCGGCCTGAAGCGTCAGCATCACATGGCTCTCGCCCTCAACCCCTCGCATGTCGGCGACAGCGGCGCGCAGGATGTTGCGGATCGAGGTCTCGCGCGGCTCGGCAAGCGTTACGCTCACGTCGCGTGCAAGAATGCGAAGGCGCGCAGCCTCTCCCACGCTTCGCCCCGCATCAGGCACTTCGAATTCCGTTCCGCCAACCGAGACGGTCGCCGTTCTCCATTTGTCGGAGCGATCCGTCACCACCCCGGAAAGCACGACGGACGCCCCCTGTTCTCCCTGTCCGGGCCAGCGCTCAAGAAGCACATTCTCCAAGGGGCCTTCGGTCACGATTCGTCCGTCTTCAAAACAAATCACTCTGTCAGCGAGGCGGGCCATTTCGTCGGCCGAGTGCGTGACGTAGAGCATGGGCACGGAAAGCTCGTCCCTAAGACGTTCCAGCCACGGCAGAATCTCCTGCTTTCGATTCCAGTCGAGCGCAGCGAGAGGCTCGTCCATCAGAATCAGATCAGGCGTCATCAGAAGCGCCCGAGCAATGGCCACTCTCTGGCGCTCGCCGCCGGAAAGAAGCTGCACCCTCCGATTCAATAGATGATCTATGCCAAGAAGCTCCACGGCTTCCGAGAAGCGCGCAAGTCCGCCGCGGGCATCCTTATGCCTTAAGCCGAAGCGCAGGTTGCCCTCGACATTCAGATGCTCGAAGAGACTCGCCTCCTGAAAGACGTATCCCAATCGCCGTTCCCAAGGCGGAACAAAAATGTTCTGCGCATCGTCCTGCCAAACATGATCGGCAACGACGACTCGACCGCAGGCACGCTCAAGGCCAGCCGTGCAGCGCAGCACCGTGGTCTTGCCGCACCCCGACGGTCCGAATAGCACAGTGATGCCCTTGTCGGGGATCTCGAACGAGACATCCAGATTAAAGTCCGCGCCGCGGTTCAAATTCAATGAAATCCGACCGCTCACCTGGCTCTCCCTTCCTTTCGGTTAAGCAGATTCAAAGACAAAAGCACAAAGAAGCTGAAGACAAGCATGCCGCCGGCAAGAACATGCGCCTTGGCATACTCCATGGCCTCCACGTGCATGTAGATTTCGGTGGAAATGACCTGCGTCGACCCCGGAATGTTTCCGCCGATCATGAGCACAACGCCGAATTCGCCGATCGTATGCGCAAAGGTCATCAACGTTCCCGTGATGATGCCGTGCCGCGCAAGCGGAAGAATCACGCGGAAAAATGCTTCGAAGGGACGGCAGCCGAGCGTTGCTGCCACCTCCATGGGTCTTGGACCGATGGCCTCAAAGGCCGTGACGACAGGTTGAATCATGAAGGGAAGCGAATACACCACCGAACCGATCACCAAACCGGTAAAGGTGAAATTGAGCGTTCCCAATCCCAGCGCCTCCGTGAAATGCCCTATCGGACCATTTGGGCCGAGCGCCACAAGAATGTAAAAGCCCAGAACAGACGGCGGCAGCACCAACGGCAGTGTTACAACCGCATTCATCGGTGCACAGAGCGCACTCTTCCCCTTCACAAGCCACCACGCCAGCGGCAGACCGATGACAAGAAGAATGACGGTCGTGACTGCCGCAAGCCTCAGGCTCAGCCAGACGGGTCCGAGTTCAGCCCAAGTCAGCATGATTTACTTGGCCGTGCCGTAGCCGTAGGCTTCACGAATGGCTGAAGCTTCCTTGCTCGTCTTCAAATATTCAAGGAAGCGCTTTGCACCGGCGTTCTTTTCGCCTGCCTTGAGCTGAACGGCATCCTGGAAGATGGGCTTGTAGAGATCCTGCGGGACGACCCAGCCGGATCCGCCCGTGAAGGCGCCGTTCTTAAAGCACTGGGAAAGTGCCACAAAACCGACCTGAGCATTGCCGGACTGCACGAACTGGAAGGTCTTGCCAATGTTGTTGCCAACGACAAACTTCGGTTCAACGGCATCCTTCATCTTGAGAGCGTCAAGCGTCTGCATGGCGGCTTCGCCGTACGGCGCAAGACGGGCATCTGCGACGGCAACCTTCTTGACCGACGGATCAAGCAGAGCCTTCTGGTCCTTGACGAGATTGGCGTCGGAAGACCAGAGAACAAGCTTGCCCACGGCATACGTAAAGGTGGTTCCGGCAACGCCGTGGCCTTCCGCAACTGCCTTGGCGGGCGTCTTGGCATCGGCGGCAAGAAGCACGTCGAAGGGAGCGCCGTTCTTGATCTGGGCATAGAAGGCGCCCGTAGCGCCGTAGGATACGACCAGCTTGTCGCCCGTAGCCTTTTCGTACAGCGGAGCAAGCTCCTTCATCGGAGCCGTAAAGTTGGCCGCAACAGCAACACGCACCTCCTCGGCGGAAGCGGCACAGGCAAGACCTGCAAGCATGAGGGCGGCTACAAGCTTCTTCATCTGCATGATTGGTTCTCCGTTTGCGGCATCCAAGCCGCATTAAGTTATGATTGAGCGACGGGCTTGACGCTCTCGCTATTCCAAACAAGAATAACGGTGCCGGCTTCTTTTTTCAATAGTCATTTTGGAGTACCTCCATGAGCAAAACTGTTGCCGATCCGACGATTTTGGCAGCTCACATGTCCGAGCTCGCCGACAAGCGCATCGACATTCTCAGACGCATCGGCGACGTTGGCTCCATTTCCGAAGCAGCACGCCGCGCAGGCGTGAGCTACAAGGCGGCCTGGCAGGCCATTGAAACGCTCAGCAATCTTGCCGGCGGTCCGCTCGTTGAGAAGATCGTGGGCGGCAGCAACGGCGGCGGCACTCGCCTCACTCCCATGGGCAAGGAAGTTCTCCGCCTGGCCGACGAACTCACCCGCGCCCGCGCGGAGGTGCTTGCACGATTCAGGCTCAAGGACTCGCCCCATCTTGAAAATGTCGGCATGAGTTCGCTTCGTACTTCGATGCGCAACCAGTTTCCGGCCATCATTCAAAAGATCAAGATCGGCTCCGCTCAAATCCGCCTCATTCTTTCCATTGACGAAACCCACTACATCCGCGCTTCCTGCACGATGGAGTCGGCCCAGCTTCTGGGACTTCGCGAAGGCAAGCACGTTCTCGCCCTCTGCAAGGCCACGGCCGTCACCATCACAGCAGACAATCCCTCCACCATCGGAAGCCGCGACAACGAAATCGTGGGCGTAGTGCTTCGCAGCGAGCGAGAGGACAAAGGCGGCGAATGCACCATCCAGCTGCCGTCCGGCATCACCGTCGTAGGCTTTGCAAAACCCGGGCACGGCCTTCACATCGGCATGCGCGCCGTTGCAACCGTTGCCCCTGAATCCGTCGTGATTGCCTTGACGTCATAACAAGCTGCGTTCTTTCAAATAACTGCACCCATCAGAGTGAAACAGCATCTTTCTTGACGGCAATCAACCTGTTTTCACCCTTCCTTACACAAACCTTAATATGATTACACCCATGCAGATTTCGCTTCCCTAGGCCGAAGTCTGCCCTCCTCACCCCAAATCAGCTTCCGGAAGGCTCCCCCTATATACGCACACTGCCTATCCGGTTGCATTTACAAGAAGGTTCAACATGGCCAACAACAATAGCAAATGGTATGTCGCCGGCGTTCTGCTCATTGGTGCCGTCATCGGCATCGTCTTCGTCGGCATCCTGACGAGCGTCGTTCACTGGGCAGGCAGCCCCAAGTTCTGCGGCGAATTCTGCCACTCCATGGACGTCACCTACGCCGCCTACAAGAAGGGCCAGCACTACATGACGGGTTCCGGTGCCACCGCCGGCTGCTCCGACTGCCACCTTTTGAATCACTCCAACGAACACGTTGGTCCATTCGACTACACGGCTCTCCTCTTCGACAAGGCCCGCGCCGGCACCACCTCGCTTCTCGGCCAGATTCAGGGTTCCCTGAGCACGCATGAAAAGCAGGTTGAAAAGCGCAAGGAAATGGCCGAAGCCGTTCACAAGCAGATGCTTGACCGCAACTACTCCGCCTGCCGCGGCTGCCACGATCTGTCCCGCATGCAGAATGCCAAGAAGCCGTTCATCGCCAAGATGCACCAGAACCTTGACAAGGATCCGAAGAAGCCTGCCGACTGTCTGGCTTGCCATCCGAAGGTCGGTCACGACTACGCCGCTGCCGATGCCGAAATGGCCAAGGCTCAGGAAACTGCCGCGAAGTAATTCCTTCAACGGCCGGCTTTTCTGAAAAAGCAATATTTTCAAGACCCCGACGCCCGAAAGAGCGCCGGGGTCTTTCATTGGGACCTAGCAATGCCCCTACCTATCGGCAGGGCAACGCCGATTTGTCTACAATCGCTAGAAACCCATTGCTTTGTCTGCGGCGGACGTGCTCTGCCGCGTTCACATTTTGCGAGCACAAATGGCAGAAACCACTTTCCGCGCCGACTATCGTGCACCGTCTCATTTGATTGACACCGTGCACCTTGAGTTCGACCTTGACGCCGACAGCACCAGCGTCATCAACACCATGCACGTGTGTCCGAATCCGGATGCGACCGCTTCCTCCGACCTTGTTCTCAACGGCGAAACCCTGACGCTCGTGAGCGTCGCGATCGACGGTCTTCCGCTCGACGAATCCCGCTACACGGTCACCGATACCCTGCTCACCATCCGCGGCGTAGACCGCGAATGCGACATCATCGTCGTCAACCGCTTCAGCCCTTCCGCCAACAAGGCGCTCTCCGGCATCTATGCGTCCGGCCAAAATCTGATGAGCCAGTGTGAAGCCGAAGGCTTCCGCCGCATCACCTACTTCCTGGACCGTCCCGACGTGCTCTCGCGCTACAGCGTCGTGATTCGCGCATCCAAGGAGCAGTACCCGGTGCTGCTCACCAACGGCAACCGCATTGAGGAAAAGGATCTTGACGACGGCCGTCACGAAGCACGCTGGGAGGATCCGTTCCCCAAGCCCTGCTATCTCTTTGCGCTGGTCGCAGGCAAGCTTGAAGCTCTTCGCGACACGATCGTTCTCAAGGACGGCCGCACGGCCAGCCTTGAAGTCTGGGTCGAGCCGCAGGACATCGACAAGACCCAGCACACGATGGACAGTCTTAAAAAGTCGATCCGCTGGGATGAGGAACGCTGGGGGCTTGAGCTTGACCTTGACGGCTTCCGCATCGTGGCAACGAACGACTTCAACTTCGGCGCGATGGAAAACAAGGGGCTCAACATCTTCAACGCCCGCTATGCACTCGCCAATCCTAAGGTCGCCACCGATCAGGACTACGCCAACATTGAGTCCGTCGTGGGTCATGAATACTTCCACAACTGGACGGGCGACCGAGTCACGCTGCGCGACTGGTTCCAGCTCACGCTCAAGGAAGGCCTGACGGTCTTCCGCGATCAGGAATTCTCCGCCGACATGCTCGGCGATGAATCCGCGCGCGCTGTTGAGCGCATCCGCAACGTAAAGACACTTCGCCTGGCGCAGTTCGCAGAGGATGCTGGCCCCATGGCTCATCCGATCCGTCCCGACAGTTATCAGGAAATCAACAACTTCTACACGAGCACCGTGTATGACAAGGGCGCCGAAGTCATTCGCATGCTCCAGACGCTTCTTGGACGCGAAACCTTTCGCAAGGGCTTCGACCTCTACATTGCCCGCAACGACGGTCACGCCGTGACGTGTGAAGCCTTCCTCGAAGCCATGGAAGAAGCCTCCGGCCGTTCTCTCGAGCAGTTCCGCCGCTGGTACGCTCAGGCCGGCACACCGCGCCTTGCCGTCTCCACTCAGTGGAACGCCGAGGCCGGCCAGCTTGTCATGACGGTCGAACAGACCACGCCTCCCACGCCGGGCCAATCCTCCAAGGAACCGCTTCTGATGCCGTTCCCGGTTGCTCTGCTTGACGCCGAAGGCCGTGAAATGCCCGTGCTTCTTGAAGGCGAAGCTGAAAGCGCCGCACAGCTCACTCGCATGTTCGAACTCAAGGACGCCCGCCAGACCTGGGTATTCACGGAACTTCGCGAAAAGCCCGTGCCCAGTCTCAACCGTGGTTTTGCTGCCCCGGTCATCCTTGACATTGAGCTCGGCGCCGATGAACTGGCGCTTCTTGCCCGCACCGACAGCGATCCCTTCAACCGTTGGGAAGCCATGAACCGCCTGATGATGAAGGCGATTCTTGAACAGGTTCGTGCCGTTCTCGCCAACGAGCAGGCGCCCGTGAACCCGACGCTTCTCGACGCATTCGGCGCTCTCATCGACGACGATTCTCTCTCGCCCGCCTTCCGCGCCGTTGCAATGGAGCTTCCCGGCGAACGCGCCGTTTCCGACGCGCTTCCGATCATCGATCCGGCCGCCGTGCACCGAGCACGCGAAATCGTGCGCGAAGCACTCGGCATCCGCTGGCACAGCAAGCTTGAAAAAGTTATCGACGCCTGCAGGCTCGACGGCGAGTATTCGCCGGATTCCACCAGTGCCGGCATCCGCGCTCTCAAGAACACCTGCTACTACTTCACCATCGCCAGCGGCAACAAGACGATGGTGCTTCGAGTGCGCGACCAGTTCAATACGGCCAACAATCTGACGGACCGCCTCGCCTCGCTCTCCCTGATCTCGGCCTCAAGCACTCCGACCAAAAACGACACCATCGTCGCGGCGCTCAAGGAGTGGTACACCGAACCGCTGCTCGTCAACAAGTGGCTGACGATTCAGGCTACGGCTCCCTGTTTTGCCGGGGAAACTCCCGTCGTCACCCGCGTTGCCGAACTCGTCCGCAGTCCCTTCTTCTCCATGACGAACCCGAACAACGTTTATGCTTTGCTCGTGGCCTTCTTCATGAACAATCCGGCCGAATTCCATCGTCCGGACGGCGCCGGCTACAAGTTCTGGGCCGAATGCGTCCTTCAGCTCGACGCCCTCAACCCGCAGGTCGCCTCTCGCGTCGCCCGCAGTCTTGAAAACTGGCGCCGCTACACGCCGCAGCTTTCCAACCTGATGTTCCAGGCTCTCAAGCATCTGGAACATCAGGAAAAGCTCTCCGCCAGCGTGCGCGAAATCGTTGAAAAAGCTTTGAACAATCCCGCTTAAGAGGAATTTACATCGTGTCCACTCTTTCTCTCAGTCAGTATCTCTGCCGTGAACAGCAGCTTCACGACCTCGACCCCGTTCTTTCCCGTTTGATCGTCAGCGTCTCCGAAGCCTGCAAGACGATCAGCTTCAAGGTTCGCAACGGCGCGCTTGCCGGCGTGCTCGGCATGGCCGGTTCCGAAAATGTTCAGGGCGAAGACCAGAAGAAGCTCGACATCATCAGCAACGACATCTTCGTTGAAGCCGTCGCGCTTTCCGGCTCCGTCTGCGGCATGGTGAGTGAAGAAATCCCCGATGTCATTCCCGTTCCGGAAGACCTCCCGATCGGCCCGTACCTGATCTGCTTCGACCCGCTTGACGGCTCTTCCAACATTGACATTAATGTGTCCATCGGCTCGATCTTCTCGGTCCTGCCTGCCGTTCGCCCGAAGCGCCAGCCCGTTGCCGAAGACTTCCTAATGCCAGGCACCCAGCAGGTCGCCGCCGGCTACTGCATGTACGGTCCCCAGACTCAGCTCGTCCTCACGTTCGGCCGCGGCGTCGTGATGTTCACGCTTGACCCGACGACCGGCACCTTCATGCTCACGGCCGAAGGCGTCCGTGTTGCCCGCGAAGCCAAGGAATTCGCCATCAACTGCTCCAACATGCGCCACTGGGAGGATCCGGTCAAGCGCTATGTCGCCGAGCTTCTTGAAGGCAAGACCGGCATTCGCGGCAAGGACTTCAACATGCGCTGGGTTGCCGCCATGGTGGCCGAAGTGCACCGCATCCTCCAACGCGGCGGCATCTTCATGTATCCGCGCGATCACCGCGACCTCTCGAAGCCGGGCAAGCTCCGCCAGCTCTATGAAGCCAATCCGATGTCCATGCTGATGGAAAACGCCGGCGGCGCCGCTACGAACGGCCACCAACGCATCCTCGACATCGTGCCCGAAAAGATCCACCAACGCGTGGCCGTCTTCCTCGGCGCAGCCGATGAAGTCGAACGCGTTACGGCCTATCACGCCGAGTAAGCCTCGGTAAGGCCGAAGCCTAAAAAACGGTTCATCACGGAAGTCCGGGGAACGCAGCCTTGACTTTTAGGAAAAAGGCGCGTCGGGTATCCGCACATAAAAAAG
>CAKQKT010000013.1 GCA_934249275.1 uncultured Sutterella sp.
TCCGTCAAGCGCAACGGCGTCTATGACCAGGTCAAGGCGGCGCTCGAAGGAATCGACCATGTCGAATTCTGGGGCATTGAAGCCAACCCGAAGGTCGAAACCCTCAGAAAGTGCATCGAATTCGGCCGTGAAAACAAGATCGGCTTCATCCTCGCCGTGGGCGGCGGCTCCGTTCTCGACGGCTCCAAGCTCGTGGCCTGCGCGCTCGTCGAAGGCGAAACGCGCGACGCCTGGGACATCGTGCTCTCGCGCCGTCCCAAGAGCTGCATCCCGTACGCCAGCGTCATGACGCTTCCCGCCACGGGTTCCGAAATGAACGCCAACAGCGTCATCTCCCGCCTTGAAACGAAGGAAAAGCTCTCCTTCGTCGCCCCCGAATATCCGCGCTTCTCGATTCTTGATCCGGAATGCTGCCGCTCGCTCAGCGCGCCTCAGGTCGCCGCTTCGCTTGCCGACATTACGGCCCACGTGCTCGAGCAGTACATGACCGATCCCGGCCAGTCCCGTCCGATGGACCGCTGGGCCGAGGGCCTTCTTCTCACGCTCCTTGACATCGCGCCGCTCCTTCGCCGGCCCGAGCCCGACTACGACGTGCTTGCCGACTACATGCTCTCCGCCACGCTCGGCCTCAACGACATGATCTGCATGGGCGTCACGCAGGACTGGGCCACCCACGCCATCGGCCACGAAATCACCGCGCTCACGGGTCTTGCCCACGGCGCCACGCTCGCCATCGTCTACCCCGCTCTTCTTCGCGTCCTCATCGACGCCAAGGAAGGCAAGCTCGTGCAGATGGGCGAACGCGTCTTCGACGTGCACTACGGCACCGACCGCGAACGCGCTCTCGAAACCATCACGCGCCTTGAAGCGTTCTTCGCTTCGCTCGGCCTCGCCACCCGCCTCGAAGAAGCCGGCATCGGCGAAGAGGTCGACCGCGAAATCGTCCGCCGCTTCGAAGTGCGCCAGTGGAAGATCGGCGACCACAGGAACATCACGCCGGCCCAGATCGCCGGCATTCTTGCCGCCGCTCGTCCCGCCAAGGCGTAAGGAGCCGATCATCATCGGGCGTCCGACCGGACGCCCGGCATGACGAAAAAGGCGCCGGCAGTTCTCTGCAACTGCCGGCGCCTTTCTTTTGGGAGAGGATTCGCCTCAATCAAGCGGTTTCAGCCCAACCTCACTCCGCCTGCTCCTCATCGATCGAGAAGACCTCGTCAAGAGGCTTCGAGAGCATGTCGGCCGCCGTGAAGTTCCGGAACCAACCGAAGAGCATGCCTTCGTCGCGGGAGGACGCAATGCGCTTCGGCCTCGTCAGATGATTGGTGCCGTCGACGAGAAGCACCGTGCAGGCATCGTGCAGCGTCTTCTCGGACGGCTCGCACAGAAGCGCCCAGTCGCTGTGGCTCTTGGGCTTTTCGCTCATGATCTCCACGCAGTAGCCCTTGGAGGCCAGGCGCAGGAGAATGCGGCGAACCGCCTGCGGGTAGCTGTCCACTTCGGAAGCAAGCGTCGTGATGCCCACGGACGTCTCGCCCGCCTTGCGATGGCGCCAGAGGGTCTTCAAAAGGGCCACGCCGGTGAGGAACTCGTTGCCGCGCTTGTAGCTGTCGGCAAAGCGGCCCGAAGTTAGGAGCGGAATCGTCGCCGTAATGGCGGCGCCGCCGAAGACGATGAGCCACGAGACGTAGAACCAAAGGAGGAGCACCGGGAACGCCACAAAGGCGCCGTAGATCGTGGAGAGCGTGCCCGCCGACACATAGTGTCCGAAAGCCTCGCGCACGGCCAGGCCGGCAATTGATGCGGACACGCCGCCGATCAGAGCGTGCGACATCTGCACGTGGCAGTTGGGCACGAACTTGTAGAGGAAGGTGTAGGAGGCCACCTGCACGGCGAACTGCAGCACGGCCATGCCCCAAAGAACGGCCGCGGCGTCAACGCCTTCGGACGCGGAGCGGATGATCTGCGTCGAAACGGTGAGCGAAAACGCGATCAGCAGCGGTCCGAGCGTGATGAGCGCCCAGTAGAGCAGCGCGCGCTGGCCCCAGGGACGCATGCGGCGAACCTGATAAATGCGGTTGACCGTCACGAAGAACTTGTCGATCAGCAGAAGCGAGGTCACGGCCAAGCCGACAAGACCAGCAATCCCGAGACCCGATGCATGGTCGGTGAACTTGCGAAGATACTCGACGATCGTCTCCGTGTACTGATGCGGCAGCACGCCCGAAATGATCGCCTCCTCAAGCGCCTGGCGCGAATCCGCAAAGCTCGGGAAAAGCGCAAAGGCCGACATCGCCACCGCAATGAGCGGCACGATGGAAAGGAGCGTCGTCAGCGTCATCGAGGACGCCACCTCCTGGAGCTGTGTTTCGCGCATGCGGTTCATCGCAAAGCGAATGATCGTGCGCACGGATTCGATTCCGTACTGGCGGCGGACCCGCTTCACAAGAGCGGCAGATTTGTCCTGCCGGGCCGTCTTCTCTTCAGACATGTTCGTCCCTTGGTTGATCTTCCCGTCTCAATATCACGGGGGGATTTTTGCCTTCATTTTACATTTCCTCGCCCGCAAGGCGAAATCGAGCGATCCTAACGATATCGAACGCCTCAAACGCCTGCACGCCGCCCGTTTGGTCGACAATTGATTTCTTCGGCGACAGAGAGCATCCTATAGACAACACCCTGTATTTCATCGATCTGTTCGCTCAATTGCCGACAAATTGTAAATATTGCTCGACAAGTCCGAAAAACTGCTGTATAGTGCATCCTACGCAATGGATCTACTCTAAGCGGTTCATTGTTTTTTTCGGTCAAGACGCGGCTCCTCTCAGGGGATGCAGGCGTTGAAGCGGCAGTAAGGCGCCGCTACGAAATGGGGGAATGAAAAGGCCGGTTTTTCGACGAAAGCCGGCCTTTTTGCTGTTCGCAGGATTCGGAAACGACAAACGCCGCGAATTGCGGCGTTTGTCGCTTGAAGCCTTGTCAAGCTCAGAGCGCGTCGTGCGCGGGCGCAGAGAGCGCCTTGCGTGCGGCCATGAGGTAGACGTACATCGAGTAGATCGTAAGCACGGCGGCGACGATGATGAGCACGTGGCCGAGGAAGGCGATGTTGATTTCGCCGTTCAGAAGGCTCGAATCGACGGAGATCGGATCCCACCAGAGAAGCATCGGAATGGCGGTCATCTGCGCGATGGTCTTGATCTTGCCGAACCAGTTCACCTTGACGACGCCCGAAGCGCCGACCTTGGCCATCCATTCGCGAAGGGCCGAAACCGTGATTTCGCGACCGATGATGATGAGGGCGACGAGCATGTCGCAGCGGTCGAGTCCGACGAGCGAGACAAGCGCGGCGCTCACCAGCAGCTTGTCGGCGACCGGATCAAGGAAGGCCCCCATCGGCGTGGCCCAGCCCTGATAGCGGCGGGCAAGGAAGCCGTCAAGCGCGTCGGTGATGGCGGCAAAGATGAACATCAGCATGGCCGCTGCGTTCTTTGTCTCCATCGTCATCCAGTTTTCCGGAAGATAGAAGATGCCGATGACGAGCGGAATCATCGCGATTCGCGTCCACGTCAGCAGCATCGGGACGTTGAGCTTGAACGGAGGCTTCAGTTTGGCCATTTAAAAGTCCTTGTGTATCTTTTATACGCTCCCATGGAGCTGAGCATAGATTTTAGCCGCGAGCGCGGCGGAAATGCCGTCGACTTTTGCAATATCTTCGGCCGAGGCGTTTGAAAGCTGCCTCAGACCGCCGAAATGCGTGAGAAGTTTTGCACGGCGCTTCGGTCCGATTCCCTCAAGATCCTCGAGCCTGCTCGACTGGCGGGTCTTCGCGCGCTTGGCGCGCATGCCCGTGATGGCGAAGCGGTGGGCCTCGTCTCGAATTTCGGCAATGAGCATGAGCGCGCGGCTCATGGTGCCGAGCACCAAAGGCTCTCGCCTCTCGCCGTCGATCTCGGGAAAGATCAGCGTTTCAAGCCCCACCTTGCGGCCCTCGCCCTTGGCGACGCCCACGATGACGGACAGGTCGAGGCCGAGCTCGGTGAAGACCTGGCGGGCCATCTCGACCTGGCCCTTGCCGCCGTCGACGAGCACGACGCTCGGCAGCACGGCCTCGCCGCGGGTCACGGGCCTGTAGCGGCGCTCAAGCACCTGCCGCATGGCCGCGTAGTCGTCGCCGGGCTCGATCCCGGTGATGTTGAAGCGCCGGTAGAGGGCCGACTGCATGCGGCCCTCGGAGAAGACGACGCAGGAGGCCTGCGTGGCCTCGCCCGCCGTATGCGAAATGTCGAAGCACTCGACGCGGAAGTTCATCGGATCGCCGTCGTCGGGCTCGAAGCCGAGAATGTCGATGAGCTCGCGAAGTCTTGCGAGCTGGCTGCCTTCCTCCTGAAGATGGCGGGCAAGCGCGATCTCGGCCCCCTTGACGCACATCTCGAGCCAGCGCCTGCGGGTCTCGCGCGGTTCTGCAACGACCGTGACGCGGCGGCCCGCCGCAGCCGTCATGGCTTCGCCAACGGCCTCGACCGTTTCCGGACGCTCCTCGTCCGTCATGACCGAGCCGTCAAGAATGATGACGTTCGGAACCGGCATGCCGTCGCCGTAGTGCTGGCGCACGAAGGCCGTCATGATTTCGGCCTTGGAAGGCATGAGGGACTCGCTCCTCACGCCGAGCTTCGGGAAGCACGGGCGGTCGCCGAGATGGCGTCCGCCTCGGACCATGGCGAGGTTGACGCAGGCGACCGCGCCGGATACGGCCACGGCCACGATGTCGGCATCGGTGTCGCCGCCCGTCGTCTCAATGGCCTGCTGTTGCTGCACGGTCGTGAGCGCCGCGATGCGGTCTCGGTAGAAGGCCGCCTTCTCAAAGGCCCAGGCCTCGGACGCCTCCCACATGCGCTTTTCGTAGTCCTCGACGATGTCGCGCGTGCGGCCTTCAAGAAAGGCGGAAGCACGCTCGATGTCCTTGGCGTACTCCTCCTGCGTGACCCTGCCCACGCAGGGCGCCGAGCATCGCCCGATCTGGCCCAGAAGGCACGCGCGGTCTCGGTTGGAGAAGACGGAATTTTCGCAGGTCCTCAGTCCGAAGACCTTCTGCATGATCTGGATCGCCTCGCGCACGGCCGTCCCGTTGGGATATGGCCCGAAGAAGCGCGACTTGCGGTCGACGCCGCCGCGATAGTAGGAAAGGCGCGGAAAGGCCTCGGGGCCGAGGCGCAGATACGGATAGCTCTTGTCGTCGCGAAAGAGGATGTTGTACTTCGGGTTGAGCGTCTTGATGAGGTTGTTTTCAAGAAGAAGCGCCTCCGCCTCGCTTCGCGTGACCGTCGTGTCGAGCCTTGCGATCTGGCTCACCATGATGGCGATGCGGGGCGAGAGTCCCGCGGGATTCCGGAAGTAGGAGGAAACGCGCTTCTTGAGGTCGCGCGCCTTCCCGACGTAGAGGCAGGCGCCTGCTGCGTCGAAGTAGCGGTAGCAGCCCGGAAGATTCGGAAGCGTCCGGATCTCCTGCTGCGGATCGAAGTCGGTCTTCGCCCCGGCGTCCTCGGCAAGGACGATCCCGTCGGCGGCATCTTTCTCGGTCATGAGCTCAGCGGAATTGAAAGTCCCATGATTGTACCGCGCCGCAGGGCTGTAAAATGCCTGCAATTTCACCCATTTACCGATTCACCATGTCAGAAACCGTCTACGCGCCCGCCGGCGCAGTCATCTTCTGCCGCGTCATCGACAACTTCGGCGACGCCGGCGTCACCTGGCGCCTCGCCAAGCGTCTTCGCGACCTGAACCTTCCCGTCACGCTCGTCATCGACGCCGTCGACGTGCTCGCCAAGCTCGTGCACGACCTTGATCCGGCCGCCAGGGCCGCCGTCGTCCGCGGCATCCGGATCGTCGACTGGGACTTCTTCGAAGCCGAAGTCAATGCCGGCAATCTCGACCGCATCGGCGGCATCTGGCCCTCGCTCGTCTTCGAAACCTTCGGCTGCCGTCTTCCCGACGCCGTTGAAAAGGGACTCTGCGACGGCTGCGAGCGCCTGTGGGTCAATCTCGACTATCTTTCCGCCGAGGAATGGGTCGAGGGCTCGCACATGGTCTGGGGCCTGCATCCGACGCTGCCCGTCAAGAAGCTCTGGTACTTCCCGGGCTTTACCGACAAGACGGGCGGTCTTCTCATCGAGGACGGCCTCGAGGAAGCGCGCCGCGCATTCGATGCCGAAGTCTGGCGCAAGGCTCACGGCGCCCTTCCCGGCCGCCGCACGCTCTTTTTCTTCGCCTATCCCGTCAACGCGATCGACCGTCTGGCCGCAGGCCTCAAGGCCGCGGACGAGCCCCTCAACATGATGCTCGCCCCGGGCGCCGCATCCGACATGCTCGCCAAGGCGCTCGAAGGCGACGAGCGATTCAACGTCGTGCGCCTTCCGTTCGTGCCCCAGGAGGAATTCGACGACATCCTTCGCGCCGCCGACGCCGTGATCATCCGCGGCGAAGACAGCTTCGTGCGCGCGCAGCTCGCCGGCGCGCCGCTCCTCTGGGCCACCTACCCGACCGACGACAAGGCGCACGAAATCAAGCTCGACGCCTGGCTCGGACGGTTCGAGGCCGTCTGGCCCGAAGAGGACGCCGAAGCCCGCAAGGCCTTCGACGCGGCCGCCCGCCACTGGGTCGACGGCACGCTCGAGCCCGGGGAATTCAAGGCCTGGCTCGCGGCCCTGCCCGCCCAGAAGCGCGCCGCCGAAGTCTGGCGCGACTCGCTTTTGAAGCGCGGAGATCTTGCCCGCCGCATCCTCGGACTTGTGCCTCATGCGTGAAAAAGGCCGTCAGTCTCGTGCCTTGCGTCAAATGCGCCGTCCAAAATAACCGATCGACGGTCATAAAAATTTGGTAGAATAGTCTGCTATTGATTTTTTGCTTCTTGCGCCCTCTTGCAAACGGGCGCGGGAAAAATTCTCGCAACACTGCAATTAGGGAATCTGATAAATGAAAACCGCTCAGGAACTCCGCCTCGGCAACGTCTTCATGGTCGGCAAGGATCCGATGGTCGTTGTCAAGTCCGAATACTCCAAGGGTGGCCGCGGCGCCTCCACGGTCAAGATGAAGATGAAGAACCTTCTCACGAACGCCATGACGGAAACCGTTTTCCGTGCTGACGACAAGTTTGAAGACCTCATCCTCGAACGCAAGGAAGTTACGTACTCCTACTTCGCCGATCCGCACTATGTCTGGATGGACGAAGAATACAACCAGTACGAAGTTGAAGCCGACGTCATGGCCGAAGCCCTCAAGTACCTCGAAGACGGCATGCCCGCTGAAGCCGTCTTCTACGAAGGCCGCGCCATCTCCATCGAACTCCCGACGATCCTCGTCCGCGAAGTCACCTACACCGAACCCGCCGTCAAGGGCGACACGTCCGGCAAGGTCATGAAGCCCGCCAAGATCGCCACCGGCTACGAACTCTCCGTTCCGGCCTTCGTCGAATCCGGCGACAAGATCGAAATCGACACCCGTACGGGCGAATACCGCAACCGCGTGAAGTAATCTTCACCGTTCGGTCGACAGATCAGAAACCCGATGTTCCCTCGGAACGTCGGGTTTTCTTTTGCCCGCAAATCATGCCCATTGCGTCCGACCGCTTGATTTCAAGCGAAAAGTACGCCTCTTGCGCTACACTGCAGGGCGTTTCGCACTGTTTTTCTTCTGCAAGCATCATGGACATTCAGAAAGACAACCGCATGTACATGCAGATCGCCCTTCTCACCTCTCAGAGAAGCTACGCCCGCCGCCTCAAGGTGGGCTGCGTGATCGTCAAGAACCACTCCATCATTTCGTTCGGCTGGAACGGCATGCCCACGGGCTATGACAACTGCTGCGAGATGGAGGTGGACGGCCGCCTCGTGACGCGTCCCGAAGTGCAGCACGCCGAGCTCAACGCCATTGCGAAGCTCGCCGAAAACGGCTACTCGAGCAAGGGCGCCGCGATCTTCATCACGCACAGCCCCTGCATTCACTGCGCGCTCCTCATCCAGAAATGCGGCATCACCGACGTCTACTATCACACGCTCTACCGCAGCTGCGAGGGTCTTGAATTCCTCAAGCGCGCAGGCGTCAACGTGACGCAGCTCTCCGACGTCGAGCCGCCCTTTGCCATGCAGCCCTGCGACAGCCGCATCGAAGGCTGCGAGTGCGGCGGCACCGGCTCCGTCCACTAAGAAGGCTCAGTCCTGCCTCAGGGCGGCGGCCCGCTTTGCCGCCGCTCTTCCGGCGTCCCGTCCCTGCACCAGGCAGGTGATGAGCGACATGCCGCCCGGACGTCCGCGTCCGAAGATGCCGCCCGTCGTCTCGCCCGCGGCCCAGAAGCCCGGGATCTCCCTGCCCCTTCGGTCGAGCAGCACGGCCTCGGGACTCACCGCGAGTCCGCCGAGCGTCATGTGCACGTAAACGGCCTCGCGTCCCCAGTAGAAGGGCGGCGATTCAATGGTCTGCGTGAAGATCCGCTTGCCGAACTTCCGGTCGAGCCCCTTCTTCGCATCCTCGTTGTATTCCGCGAGCGTGCGCTTCAAAGCGCCGGCGGGCACGTCCATGCCCCGCGCCATCTCCTCCACTGTATTCGAGCGGCGCACCGTGCCGTCGGCAAGCTTCAGGCCTAGCGTTCCGCCCTTGCGCGACCGGCTGTCGGTAATCACCCAGACCGTGCGGCCCGGCTGATTGAGAATCGCCTCGCTGATGTCGTAGATCGGCATGCCCTCGTTCACGAAGCGCAGCCCCTGGCTGTTGACGTAAATGTCGCCGCCCACATAGTCGAGAAGTCGCCCGCCCGCATAAGGCAGAAGAATAATGTTGCCCATCCCGACCGTGTGGCCGCCCACCATGGCGCCGAGATCGAGCCCGTCGCCCGTGGCGCCGTCAAAGTAGAGGCCGTGCGGATTGGCAGTGGTGGGCATGTCGGGCGTCAGACGATCGTCATAGAGAAGCCTGCGGCCCACGTCGGCCGTAAAGCCGCCCGTTGCAATCACGATGCCGCCCGCGCGAAGCGTCTCGGCGCGGACAATTCCGCCCGGCAGCGTGCGCCTCACGGAGACGCTCACGCGCCCGTCGTTCGAATCCGCATATCCGATGCCCGTTGCGCGGGCATTGAGCATCGTCTTGACGCCGAGCGACCTGGCATTTTCATGAAGCTCAATCACGAAGCGGCGGCCGGCAGCCAGGCCGATGGCCGTCACGCTTCGCGGATGCATGTCGCCCACGGCCTGATAGGCCGTCTGCGTCATGACGAGGCCCTTTGATTCGAGCCAGTCGACGGCGGCTTCGGATTGAAGCGCTATGTGCGTGAGATGAGGCCTCAGGACCGTGCCGCCCGTTTTGATGGCATCGTCGATCCAGAGTTCAACCGAATCGGTGAAGCCGATCGGCGCCTGGCGCTTCGGGCTCATGACGGCGACGGAACCCGCCGCATAAAGGGTGTGGCCGCCAACCAGCGGGCCCTTTTCGAGAAGAAGAACATTGCGAACGCCCGCTTCGCGAGCGGAAAGCGCAGCCGTCAGTCCGGCCATGCCCGTGCCGATCACGATCACGTCCCAATCCCTGCGCCCGTTCGTCTCGTCGGACGCAAGCACGGGCGCCGGACAGAGCGCAGCAGCAGCGCCCGCCGCCAGCAGCCGACGCCTCAAGGCGTCGGGCCGTTCCTCGTTCCTCTTCCGGTCAAAAGCCATGGCTAGCGTCCTCAATTCCCGTGGTTCAGGCCTTTCTCAACGACGCCGATCGTCTCGAGCATCCAATAGGCCTCGAGCGCACTCTTGACGCCGAGCTTGGTGAAGGCGTTGCCGCGGTGCATCTTGACGGTCGGGAGCGAAATGAAGAGCTTCTCGCCGATGTCCTTGTTGCTCATGTCCATGGCGGCAAGCTTCACGACGTCCTGCTCGCGACCGGTCAGCGAGTCGTAAAGCTCCCGAATCTTCTCCTTGCTGCGCGTCTGCTCGTAAAGCGCAAGCGAATGCTCGACCGCGCGCGTGACGACCTCGTTGAGCTTTTCCGGATCGACGGGCTTTTGCAGAAAGTCGAAGGCGCCGTGCTGCAGGGCATGAACGGCCATGTTCACGTCGCCGTGGCCCGTGAGGAAGATGATCGGCAGAGGCGCGCCGCGGGAGACGAGCGCCGTCTGAAGTTCAAGCCCCGTCATCTCGGGCATGCGCATGTCGAGGATCAGGCAGCCGGGCTGCTCGGGATCGTCGTCCTCCAGAAAGGCGCGGGCGCTCCCGTACGTCAGGACGAGCCAGCCCATCGCCTGAAGGAACATCTTCTGCGACATGCAGAACGTTTCGTCATCGTCGACGATTCGCACGATCGGTAGGACTTTGGCCATTCTTTTCTCTCCTGCTTGTTCGTTTGCCGAATCTCTATTCCAGCCTTTATTGATTTTTCTGCGCTTCGGCGGCAGCGCGCGCCGAGGCGTCTTCGTTGAGCTCGTCGAAGAGAACGCTCACCACGACGCCGCCCGAATGCTTCGCCTCGAATTCGATCGCTGCGCCGTGGCTGTCCGCGATGCCGCGCACGATCGAAAGGCCGAGACCGAGGCCGTCGGGCTTCACGCTCTCGAGCGAATGCATGAGGCGGGCCTTTTCGTCTTCGGTGAGCTTGCGGCCGTTGTCCGCCACGGCAAGCATCCACTGTGCGCCGTGAGAGGCGTCCCTGTCGATCCTTGAAAGCGTCACGATGACGCGCCCCGTGGGCCGGCCGCGCTCATCCCTGAGTTCATGCACGGCTTCGGCCGCGTTCTTCACGAGATTGAGAACGAGAAGCTCCAGCTCGAGCCCGTCGCCGAGCACCATGGCGGGCGTCTCGGGCATCTGCACGAGCACCGGAACGGAAGCGAGCTGGCCGAGCTTGAAGGCGCGGACGCCACGGTCGACGGCATGCTTCAGGTTCGTCGGCGCATGATTGGCCGTGCGGTTCTTCACATAGCCTCGCACGCGGTCCACAATGCCTGCAATCTTGAGCGCTTCGGCATCAATGCTCTCGACGGCCGTCTTCGCATTCGGATTTTTCGCGATGGCATCCTTCAAAAGAATCTTCACGACGGCCGCGAAGTTTCGAATTGCGCCCACGGGCGACTTGATCTCATGAGCAATCATGCCCGACATTTGCGCGACGATGTTCTTGCGCTCAAGAGCGCCGAGCTGATCGCGCACGACCGCAGCCTCGGCCTGAGAAGCCTTGAGGGCCACCAGTGCATCTGACAATTCCGAAGTGCGCTTTGCAACCAGTCCGCGCAGTCGAAATTCGTTCATGATGAGCAGAAGAAGAATCAGTAGGCCCAGATGGATCTCGGTCTGCCAGCGCTTGTAGACCGCCATCGGAGACATGTCCCGCAGATGGCGGTAGGGCCCGATCTCAAGAAGTCTGTAAAGTTCTCGAAGATCCGACGTGCCGCCCATGGTCGACCACTCGTAGTTGACGTTGCTCCCGGCGGAAAGAAGCGAGAGCGTCATGCGCTTAACAAGAGACTCGGGCGTCCACGGAAAGGCCACGATGCTGATGTCGGGATAAAGCGCCGTCGAATGGCGGCAGACAATGGCGTCCGAATCCCTGACGCTCACGCCCTTGAGGTCGGAGGCGTCGATCAGACCGCGTGAATCGAGAAGCTCGAGAAGGCATGTCGGGAGTACGGCCGCATCGGCCCTGTCCTGCAGCACGGCGGAAAGAACGCCGGGATACGCAAAGCTCAGGAAGGACGTCCGGCCGAAGAATTTGTCGGGATCATGACCCGCTCGGGCGATTTCCCCCTGAACGGCCAGCCAGCCCGTCAGGCTCGTCGGCGTGTCGGCCACGACGTGCTTGTTCTTGAGATCCTCGAGCGAATTGATGTCGGCTCGATCGGCCCGCGTCACAACGAGCGAGCCCACGGCATGCGCCGCATCCGTGGCGGTCCAGGGCTTTCGCGTGGCGATGCGGAACATCTGCACGCCCTGCTCTTCGAGCAGGTCGATCTGCTCGGTTGGAAGAATGAGAAAGTCGGGCTTTTGATGCAGCACCTCGGGCGCCGCGTCGGGCGTCACGATGTCGCGCCAATAGATGCGGAAGTCCTTCTCAAGAGGCTTCGAAAGCAGCACCAGGCCTTCCGTCAAGCTTGCCGCATCAACGGCCGTGCTGATCGTGTCCATGACGCCGATTCTGACGTCGCCTTCGCCAGTTCCCGTCAGGGATGCCGACGAAACGGCCGCAATGCCGCCGGGCTCGGCGTGCACAGGCGCGCAGACGGCAATCGCCGCCGCGAGCAGAGTCGTGAAAATCGGGCGCAGGATCGACATGGCAAAAAGGAATGGCTGACGCTTGAATCTTAGCCTGCAGAAGGCATGCCGGGCAAGAACCGGCCGCCGATCGAGCTTCGCAGCGGAATTGTTCGCTCTTCCTTGAGAAAAACTCAGCATCCTTTGAGGTATTACTTACCTCACTTTTCACGCCAGGCGATACAGTGTCTGAACAGCAGAGGTTTTGAAGCGATCCTCGACGCCTCGAACGGTTCTGACAACATTGACAACAAGGAAATTACACCATGACCCACGTTCTTCCTCCGTATCGCGCCGACGTCGTCGGCAGCTTCCTGCGTCCTGCCGCCGTCGCACAGGCCCGCGCCGCCTTCGCCAAAGGCGAGCTCTCCCGCGAAGCGCTCACCGCCGTTGAGGACGAAGAGATCGCCAAGCTCGTGAAGAAGGAGCGCGAGAACGGCCTCACCGCCGTGACCGACGGCGAATTCCGCCGCGCCTTCTGGCACCTCGACTTCATCGCCGGCATCAAGGGCATCCGCCACGTCAAGGCCGAAGCCTGGTCCGTCCATTTTGAAGGCCGCCAGCCCAAGGCCGAAACCGTCGTGATCGAGGACCGCCTCTCCTTCCCGGCCGACCATCCGTTCCTCGACGCCTTCGACCGCCTGAAGAAGATTGCGGGCGACGCTCCCGTCAAGTACACGATCCCGTCGCCCTCGATGCTGCACCTCATCTGCTGCGTGCGCGCAACGGACTACGAGCCGATTGCCGCCTACAAGGACAATGAGGAACTGCTCCTTGACGATCTTGCCAAGACCTGGACCGACGCCATGCTGGCGCTCTATGCCCGCGGCTGCCGCTACCTGCAGTTCGACGACACAAGCTGGGGCGAATTCTGCTCCGCCGAAAAGCGCGCGGCCTATGCCGCCCGCGGCATCGACGTCGATCAGGTTGGCCGCAGCTACGTCAAGGTTCTCAACAAGATCCTCGCCGCCAAGCCCGCAGACCTGACGGTCACGATGCACATCTGCCGCGGCAACTTCCGCTCCACGTGGTTCTCCTCGGGCGGCTACGAGCCCGTCGCCGACATTCTTTTCGCCAACTGCAACGTCGACGCCTTCTTCCTCGAGTACGACAGCGACCGCGCCGGCGGCTTCGAGCCCCTGAGCCGCATCAAGGACCAGACGGTCGTCCTCGGCCTCATCACCTCCAAGTTCCCGGAACTCGAGGACAAGGAAGCCGTCAAGGTCCGCATCGCCGAAGCCTCGAAGTACGTGCCGCTCGAACGGCTCTGCCTCTCGCCGCAGTGCGGCTTCTCCTCGACCGAGGAAGGCAACATCATGACCGAGGACGAGCAGTGGGCCAAGGTTCGCCTCGTCGCTGAAATCGCACGCGAGGTCTGGAAGGACTCGTAAGCATCCTGAATCGGTTGATTCCGAATGCCTTTTTGATCGCAGGCATTCGAATCTTTCGGGCCGCAGCCTTTTCGAAGACTGCGGCCCGCTTCTTGTGCCCATGCAGGTGAAGCCGCCGAGCGCTATTATTAGCGTTTATTCGAATTTTTCCAGAGCCCGCGCGATTTTCATGATTCTCGAAGCCTTTCTGCTGTCCCTCAACTGCGTCGTCATTCTGCTGATTCTCGGCGGCGCCGGCTATGTCACTGCCGCAAGAGGCTGGTACGACAAGGGCTCTCGCGCGCTGCTCGCGCGCCTCGTCACGTTTCTCTCGCTTCCCGCCTATCTCTTCTCAAGCGTCATGCAGACGCTCGACCATGACGAGCTGATCATGTTGGCGGGCTCGATGGCGACGCCCTTCATTTCGATCTGGGCGTGCTTCTTCATGAGCCGCCTCATTGCGCGTGTCTGTCACATCGACGCAGTTCACTCCGGCGTCTTCTCGAGCGCCTTTACGGCGACGAACAACATGTTCATCGGGGTACCCGTCTCGCTCGCGCTCTTCGGCACCGAGGCGATGGTGCCGACGCTCCTCTACTTCTTTGCCAACACCACGTTCTTCTGGACGGTCGGCAACTACATGGAAGCCGCCGACGGCCGGCGCGCCACGATGGAAAGGCCCCAGAAGATTCTGTCGGTACAGACCTTCAAGCGCATCTGCACGCCGCCGCTCATGGGCTTTCTCACCGCCATCGCCTTCATTCTGATCGACTTCGAGCCCCCGAAGGCGATCATGGACGCCGCGCACTACATGGGCGGCATCACGACGCCGCTTGCGCTCGTGTTCGTGGGCTGCATGCTCCGCAACATCGGCATCCGCAACATCCGGATCACCAAGGACATGCTCTGGGTCTACCTCGGACGCTTTCTGATCTGCCCGCTGGTGTGCCTGGCGCTCACCTACGTGATTCCGATCCCGCCGCTCTTTGCAAAGGTCTACGTCATGCAGGCGGCGCTTCCCTGCATCACTCAGATTGCGGTTCTCGCCGAATTCCACCACGCCGACGTCAAGTTCGCGACGACCGCCGTCGCCTCTACAACGCTCTTCTCGCTCGTCGCGATCCCGGTGTGGATGATCCTCGTGACGGTTTTAATCCAAGGTTGAGTCACTCTTCCTCGGCGAGCTTTTTCGGGAGCGCGTCGAACTCCTCCTTGCGGGCGACCACGTCTGCCAGATCACGGTCGAGCTGCTCGATGTCCTCCTCGAGGTCCCGGATGTCCTCCTCGTCGGCCTCGATTTCCTCCATGAATTCGATCTCGCCCTCGATGTTGTTGCGCTTGAGCGCCATGGCGTCGATCGTCTGCTCGAAATCCGATGCCGTCAGCGCCTCGAGCGGCGCATCCAGCACGCGGATGCCGCGAAGCTTCGGAGCCGTGCCCGGCGCCCAGTCCTCCTCGGGCGACATGAAGGGCTCGCCGACATTGGGACCGAATCCCGGCGGCAGGGGCCTGCCGGCCGCCTTTTCCAGAGCCTTGTAGGGATCCTCGAACTTCATGTCCTCGGTGCCCGGAATCGGGTGTTCCAGCGGCGCCGTGCCCGGCTGCTCGGTCTTCGGGATAAAGGCTTCCTCAGGCATGGCCGCAAGCAGGTCGACTGGCTTGGCTGCAGGCGCCTCTTCATGCTTCGGCGCATCGTTCACGGGACGGGGCCCAAGCGTCATCGACATCTCGATTTCGCCGAGCACGAGCGGGCCCGATTCGGCGGAGAGCCTCAGGGTCTGGCCCGTCTCCTCGTTCTTGAGAATGACGGTGCCTTCGGGAAGGATGACGGTAAAGCGGGACATTCGAACTGGCCTCATGGATGATGAATGGCAGTAATTTAGCATTAAGCGCGGGCATCTACTATTATCAAGCAATCGGTTTGCTCAGACCCGTGCGCGCCGCACGCGGACCCAAAAAGGATTTTTTCGATGTACACCTTCTTTTCCATCGTTTTCGGCCTCATCTGGGCCGTCGCCTCGTTCCTGCTTCTCTTCAAGGTCTGGGACGTTCTCGGCCCGATCGTGCTCGCCATCTCCAAGAACCACATCGTTCAGAGCGCCGCGCTCGTCATCACCTATATCGTGATCTTCGGCATCCCGGCATGGTGCTGGGTCAAGCTCTTCGGCTGATCCGCCGGCCGAATCCGCCCAATCAACACGGCCCGACGCCTTCTCAAAAGCGCCGGGCCTTTTTTGCACCCGCAAAAAAAGCCGCCGCGTTCAATTCGAACTGCGGCGGCTCTCTCAATGAGGAACCGGAATCAGCGGACCTTGCTGATCACAAGATCGATTCCATCGGTGCCCGTCTTGACGGGACCGGCGGTTTCGCCCTCAAGGTCGCCCGGCTGCGGCATGAAGTTGCCGGTGTGCGAGATGCGGGCTCCGACGATCACGTCCTTGACGTCGGCGAGCGTCGTGGCGCCCATGGCCATCGTCATGTCACTCGTGAGCTTGAAGTCGAACGGAAGCTCCTTGGCGGTGATGCGCATGAAGGCGACCGGCATCTTCGAGCCCGTGGTCGGACGAGCATAGATGAAGACAACGTCTTCGGGCTTCACCTTGGCGGCATGAGCCTTGTCGAGCGTCACGCGGCCCGCCACGTACGAAGGCGCGGCGGCCTGGACGGTCGGGACGGACTCGCCCTTGAAGCTTTCGGCTTCAGCCTGACGAGCGGCCGGATCCATGCCGGCGAGACGGCGGGCCTCGTTGATGTTGTTGCGGATCTGCTCGGCATCGCCGAAGTCCTCAGGCAGCACGACGAGAAGCTTTTCCCAGTAATTGGCGGCTTCGGCGTACTTTTCATGGTCCCAGGCGTCGATGGCGAGAAGCGCGAGCGACTTCCACTGGCCCGGATCAATCTTGAGCGCGCGGTGCAGAAGCGCACGGGCCTCGTCGTTGATCATCTTGTTGTTGGCCGCGGCCGTCATGTCGGCCATGTCGGCCAGAATGTCGGCGTTGTTCGGCACCAGTCGGTCGACTTCGCGGAAGGCTTCAAGCGCTTCGGCAAAGCGGCCGACGTTGGAGAGCGTGCGGGCGAGCATGTACCAGGTCTGGGCGTCGTCCGGCGTCTCCTTGAGGCGCTTCTGCAGGCGCTCGACGGCGGCCATCATGTCGGACTGACTGTGGCCCCTCATCTGGCGCTGCTGAGCCTGGACCTGCTCAAGGAAGGCGGGATCCATGGCGTTGTAGCGGCCGAGAGCCAGATAGCCGAACACGGCGGCGGCCGGGATGGCGACGGAAAGCACGACGGCAACGATGCGGGCGGTCTTCGACTGATCCCTGGCTTCGGCGTCCGTGTCGCGGGACGTTTCCTCGAGCACGCGGCGCTCGAGCTCGAGGCGGGATTCCTCGTACTCGTCGATGTCGATGCGGCCGGCGGCGCGATCCTTTTCAAGGTCGGCGGCCTGCTGGCGAAGAATCGTCAGAATCGTTTCGTGGCGGTCGAGCGATTCGGCCGTCTTGCGGCCGCCGAACCAGAGCGGCAGCGCCACGGCGGCCATCGCGATCAGGCAGAAGACGACGCAGATGATGATGAAGGTGATCAGCATCGGTTACTCCTTGTCGCCCGAGAGCAGCTTGTCCGCACGAGCCTTTTCCTCGGCGGTGAGCGGCCGGACGGTCTTGGCGACGGCCGACTTGCGGCGGCGGAGGTTGAGATAGAAGGCTGCGAGGCCGATGAAGAAGAGCGCAACCGGACCGAGCCACAGAATGATCGTGTTGTACTGGAAGGGCGGCTTGTAGAGCACGAAGTCGCCGTAGCGCTCGACCATGTAGTCGACGATTTCCTTGTTGGTCTTGCCGGCCTTGACCTGCTCGATCACCTGATTGCGAAGGTCGACGGCAAGCTCGGCGTTGGAGTCGGCGATCGACTGGTTCTGGCAGACGAGGCAGCGAAGCTGTTCGGACACCTCGACGACGCGCTGGTGCGCAACCGGGTCAAAGGCGGTCGGAGCGGCTTCGCGCGGCGCAGCGAAGGCCGTGCCGGCCAAAAGTGCGCCGGCCGCAAGGGCGGCGCCCATAAGCTTGACGGACTTCATCATTCGGCCTCCAGCTGCTTGATCAGGGGCTTGAGCTGCTCGTTCCAGATCTGCGGATCAAGCGGATAGCTCACCTTGGCGCGGATCACGCCCTTCTTGTCGATGACGAAGGTCTCGGGCACGCCCGTGACGCCGAGGTCGAGGCCGACCTTGTTCTTCACCTCAAAGACGACCATGTCGTACGGATTGCCCTGCTGGCGCAGCATGTTGAGCGCGGCGCCGGGATTGTCCTTGTAGACGAAGCCCACGATCGGGGTCTTGAGGCCGTCCTTCTTGAGCTTGACCATGTAGGGATGCTCCTGCTTGCAGGGCACGCACCAGGTGGCCCAGACGTTGAGCATCCAGACCTTGCCCTTCATTTCCTCGGTCGAGAGGTTCTTCGAGGTGTCGAAGAGCGTCGGCAGAGACCAGGCCGGCATCGGCTTGTTGATGAGGACCGACGGCAGCTGGCGCGGATCCATGTAGAGCCCCTTGAAGAGGAAGCCCGCGAGGACGATGAAGATACCAAAGGGAATCAGATACTTGAGCGACTTTTTCATGACTATTCTCCGTCAGCTTGATTCTTCTGCTTGCGGCGGCGATAGCGGCGGTCGGAAGCGGCCCAGAGGCCGGCGACGGCCATGATGATGCAGCCCCACCAGATCCAGGTGACGAAAGGCTTGCTGTAGGCGCGGACGATCCAGCCGCCGTCATTGGTCGGCGTACCGAGGCTCACGTACACGTCGCCCGTCAGGGAGTGGCGGATGGCGGACTCGGTCATCGGCATGGAGTTGGAACTGAAGTACTTGCGCTTTTCAGGATAGAGGTGCTGGAGCTCCTTGCCGTCGACGGTGAGCGTGAAGTCGCCGCGGTCGGCCGAGTAGTTCGGGCCGCGAACGTTCTGAACGCCGTTGAACGTAAAGGTGTAGCCGGCAACCGTCACGGTCTCGCCTTCGTACATGCGGACGTCGCGTTCGGACTGATAGCCCTTGACGAGCGCGACGCCGATGATGAAGACGGCCACGCCGACGTGAGCGAGCTGCATGCCCCAGAAGGCGCGCGGCTGGCGAAGGAGGCGCGCAACGACGCCGCCTTCCTGATTGCGGATCTGATGACGGAACGTCTGGATCACGGCAAAGAAGACGAACATGGCGGACGTGCAGCCGATGAAGGCCCAGTGGCCGAATTCGCCCATGAGGAGCGGAATGGCCGCGCCGGTGACAACGGCGGCAACGAGGCACCAGGCGAGCTCGCGGGCGAGCGCCTTCGGATCGGCATCCTTCCAGCGGGCGAGCGGACCCACACCCATGAGGAAGACGCACGGCAGCATCAGCGGGCCGAACACGGCGTCAAAGTACGGAGGGCCGACGGAAATCTTGCCCGCATTGAGCGCGTCGAGGAAGAGCGGATAGAGCGTGCCGAGGAGCACGGCGCCCATGGCCACGACGAGGAGCACGTTGTTGACGAGGAGCATCGACTCGCGGGAGATGAGCGAGAAGTTGCCGCCTAGACCCACCGTCGGAGCGCGCCACGCAAAGAGCAGGAACGAGAGCCCGATGACGATGATGAGGAAGGCGAGAATGAAGAGGCCGCGCTCAGGATCGGTTGCGAAGGCGTGCACCGAGGTGAGCACGCCGGAACGCACGAGGAAAGTGCCCAGGAGCGAAAGCGAGAACGTCAGGATCGCGAGCAGAACCGTCCAGATGCGGAAGCAGCCGCGCTTTTCGGTAACGGCGAGCGAGTGGATGAGCGCAGTGCCCGTGAGCCACGGCATGAACGACGAGTTTTCAACCGGGTCCCAGAACCACCAGCCGCCCCAGCCGAGCTCGTAGTAGGCCCAGTAGGAGCCGAGCGCGATGCCGAGCGTGAGGAGAACCCAGGCGGCCGTCGTCCAGGGGCGCATCCAGCGGGCCCATGCGGCGTCGAGGCGGCCGGAAATGAGCGCCGCGATCGCGAAGGCGAACGGAACGGCAAAACCCACGTAGCCCAGATAGAGAAGCGGCGGATGGAAGACCATGCCCGGGTCCTGCAGGAGCGGATTGAGGTCCGCGCCTTCCGCGGGCGCCGGGAAGAGGCGCAGGTACGGGTTCGAGGTGAGGAGCATGAAGAGAAGGAAGCCCATGCCGACGAGGCCGAGGACGCCCATCACGCGGGCGACCATCTCGGCGGGCAGGCGGCGTGCGCAGATGGAAACTGCGGCGCCCCACCATCCGAGCGTCACCGTCCAGAAGAGGATCGAGCCTTCATGGGAGCCCCAGGTCGCCGCCACCTTGTAGTACCAGGGCAGGAGCGAGTTGGAGTTGTTCGCCACGTTGAGGACGGTGAAGTCCGAAATGTAGAACGAATAGGCAAGGCAGCCGATGGCCACCGTGCCGAAGAACGCGTTGGCGATGGCCGCGGGACGGGCGACCGCCATCAGCGCACGATTGCCCTTGGCAGCGCCGACAAGCGGGAGCACGCCCTGGACGATGCTCAGCGCAAGGCACAGGATCAGTGCGAAGTGACCGATTTCTGGAATCACTTGTTTTCTCCGGTTTTATGTTGGGTGCGGATGACTTCCGCCTTCTCTCTTTATGCAAGCTGGAGCACGGCCGTCTTGCCGGGTCTTTCGGTCCGGCGGGCGGTCACGCCCCGCTCATTTGAAACTTGTGCGTGCTCAGGACTTGGAACCCTTGGCGGCTTCGGCCTGCTTCTGTGCAACGCCGGCCTTGTGCGCGTCCTCAAGAGCCTTGGCGGCTTCGGGCGGCATGTAGTTCTCGTCATGCTTGGCAAGCACTTCGGAGGCGCAGAAGACGCCCTGCTCGTTGAGCTTGCCCTGAGCCACGACGCCCTGGCCTTCCGCGAAGAGGTCGGGCAGGATGCCCTTGTACTCGACGGGAACGATCTTGGCGGTGTCGGTGATGCCGAAGGTGACGGTCACGCCGTCGGCCTGGCGCTTGACGCTGCCGGGCTCGACAACGCCGCCCAGGCGGAACGTGCGGCCGGTGGGCGCCTCATGCGCGGCCACCTGCGTGGGCGAGAAGAAGAACACGAGGTTCTCATTGAAGGCCTGCAGCGCGAGGGTCACGCCGGCGCCGACGGCCACAACGGCCGCGCCGATCAGGACGAGTTTCTTGGTCTTCGAGTCCATTTGCTTACATCTCCAGCGTCGATTTGGCGGCACGGGCCTCGCGGGTGAGGCGCGTGCAGATCCTGGCGCGGCGGGCGCGCAGAGAAAGAATTTCATAAACAACGCCGGCAAGGAGGGCGCCGTAGGCGCACCAGACGTAATAGCCGTGGCCGTTCATGTTGAAGAAGTCGTAGATGCTGTTCCAGTTGTTCACAGCTTGCCCTCCAGAGCCGCTTCCTGGGCCCAGTTTTCGCGGCGTTCGCGTTCGAGGATGATGGAGCGGGTGCGGGCGAGAACCACGCCGGCGCCGTAGCACATGCCGGCCGCGACCATGATGAGGAGCGTGGTGAGCATGATGGGCGCGATGGAGGCGCCCTTCGACGTGATCGAAGCGCCCTGGTGGAGCGTGTTCCACCACTGCACCGAGAAATAGATGATCGGCACGTTGATCACGCCCACGATGCTGATGACGCTCGCTGCGCGGTCGGCGCGGCGCTTGTCGTCAATGGCAGAGTGAAGCGCGATGAAGCCGAGATAAAGGAAGAAGAGAATCAGCTCGGACGTGAGGCGGGCGTCCCACACCCAGTACGTGCCCCAGGTCGGACGGCCCCAGAAGGCGCCGGAGATGAGCGCGATGAAGGCCATCAGGGCGCCCGTGGGAGCCATGCCCTGAGCGAGCATGAAGCAGATGGGCTTCGTGCGCATGAGGCCGATGGCGCTGAAGAGAGCCATCAGCACGTAGAGCAGCATGGAGAGCCATGCGGCCGACACGTGGATGAAGATGATGCGGTAGGAGTTGCCCTGTCTGGCATCGACCGGGCAAACGAAGAAGCCCAGGAAGAAGCCCGCGACGAAGAGCACGAGGGCCGCCCCGAGAATCCACGGGATGACCTTGCCCGCCAGGCGGTAGAAGTTCTGAGGGTCGGATAAGCTCATCTTGATCTTGTCTCCGAAGGTATGTTCAAAAGTCGTCTGTAAATCGTTATGGGCATCTCAGCTTTCGGCGATGCGAAGCGCTGCGGACACGGCCATCGGGGCGAGCGCGAGGCTCAGGAGCGCGAGGCCGCCCACGATCATGAAGTGCGCCGCAGGGCTCATCGCAACGGCGACGGCCTGGCTGGCGCCGGCGCCGAAGATGAGAACCGGAATGTAGAGCGGAAGCACGAGAAGGCTCGTGAGCACGCCGCCTCCGCGAAGGCCGAGCGTGAGCGCGGCGCCGACGGCGCCGACGAGCGACAGAACCGGCGTGCCGAGAAAGAGGCTCCCTACCATGACGAGCGTCTCGTCAAGCGGCAGGTCGAAGAGAATGCCGAAGACCGTGGCGAAGATCGTCATCGGAACGCCCGTGACGAGCCAGTGCGCGAAGACCTTGGCAACGACCACGACGGGAAGCGGCTCGGCGGTGACGAGCATCTGCTCGAGCGTGCCGTCGGCATGGTCGGCTTCGAACATGCGCGGCAGCGAAAGGAGCGCGGCGAGAAGCGCGGCAACCCAGACGACGCCCGGCGCGATCGAGCGGAGAATGTTGGTTTCGGCGCCCACGCCGAGCGGCACGAGCGTCACGACGACCGCAAAGAAGAAGATCACCTGCGCAAGGTCGGACTTGCGACGGAAGGCGAGCATCAGGTCGCGACGGAGAATGATTCGGAAGAGATTGAACATGCCTGCGCTCCTCAGCCTGCGTTGTTCGCTTCAAGAGCGCTTTCGTTGTCAAGCGCGGCCTCGACCGCCGTGCGGCGGCGCGGCGACCAGCGCTCGGGCTCGATGACGAGGTACTCGACGCCGTCGACGGGCACTTCCTGATGGGTGACGAGCATCACGATGCCGCCGGCCTTGACGTGCTCGCCGATCAGGTCGGCAAGGCGCGCAACGCCCCGCACGTCAAGCGCGGTGAAGGGCTCGTCGAGAACCCAGAGCTTGACAGAGCGGGAGAGCCAGAGGCGCGCGAGCGCGACGCGGCGGCGCTGGCCCTGGGAGAGTTGGCCAGCGGGCACTTCGACGAAGTCCGTGAGGCCCACGGCGTCAAGCGCGTCAAGCGCGGCGTTTTCCGTCACAGGAACGGACGCCACGCTGGCGTTGATCATGACGTTCTCGAGCACCGACAGGTCGTCCTTGACGCCGTTGCGGTGGCCGATGTAGCAGAGCTCGCGCCAGAAGTCCTGGGCGGCCTTTTCAACGGGAACGCCCTTCCAGCGCACCTCGCCTTCGACGGGGCGCATGAGGCCCGTCATCAGGCGCAGAAGCGTCGTCTTGCCCGCGCCGTTGCTGCCGGCAATGCGCACGAGCGTGCCCGGCTTGACTGCGAACGAAAGATTCCTAAAAAGCGTCCTCTCCCCGCGCTCGCAGGTAAGGCCGCACACTTCAAGAATGGCTTCTGACATGGGTGAATCTGAGGGTCCTGTAGACGTTGTCGGCGGGCGCATTTCGAGCCCGAATGGTCTTTTTTGTGAAGTGTAGGGAGGCCGTATTAAGCTTTGCTTATAAAAATGCCGGCGGCCTGCATCGCGGGAAAGTCCCAATGCTCTCCTCCCGCCGCCGGAGGCCTTCCCATCTGAATGACGGCTTTTCGCGACCGAGCCGTCAAATCCCGTCCCGAGCGCCGCCTGCGCCGTTTCCCGCTACAATGTCCGAACCATCCGCCCGTCTGAGGCGGCTTTCGAACAATCGACAGACCATTCAATCCATCTATGAAGCGCACTCTGATCATCGGCACCGCTCTCGCCGCCCTGCTTCTTTCCGGCTGCGGAAGCCTCAAGGAGGAAGCCCGTGACATTCTCAACCGCCAGGAAACGCTCACGAACGTCGTCGGCAACGTCTGGCGCATCGAAGCCGTCTGGCCGGGCTACGTCGAGGGCAACCACGTCGCCGACCATCTCAGCGAACGCGCCCGCGCACACTGCGGCGCCAAGCACATGGCCATGCTGCCGCTCAACGGCTCTTCGACCAACGGCCTCAAGGACGGGTCTCGACCCGCTTCCGCATGGCTCGAATTCCGCTGCCAGGCCGGTCTTGACTACCGCCCCGAATACAAGGGCCTCACCGGCACCTTCCAGGTCGAAGACCTGACGAAGCTCGACTAAGCGCCTCTTGCACTTACATCCGAACAGACAAGCCCGCCGATGCACGTTCGCAGCGGCGGGCCTTTTCTTGTCCGGAACCCGGAAAAACGAAAGGAGCGCGTCCCTAGACCGTGCTCCTTTCGCGTTATTCGGCTGTCGGCTCTTGGCGGCCGGCTTTTTTTGTCCGAGGGTTGTAATCGATGGATTACTTCATGGCGGCGAAGTTTTCGCCGGCGATCATGCCGAAGGTCAGGGCGTCGATGACGGCCACCGTGCCGAGACGGGAGGCGCCGTGGACGCCGCCGGTCACTTCACCGCCGGCGTAGAGGCCCTTGATCGGCTTCTGCGTGGAGGCGGAGATGACTTCGGCCTTTTCGTTGATCATGACGCCGCCCATCGTGTGATGGATCTTCGGGCAGCATTCGATGCCGTAGAACGGGCCCTGGGAAACGGTCAGACCGTTGTTGTAGGAGAGGATGCGGCCGAAGTCCTTGTCCTCGCCGGCCGTGACGAAGCCGTTGAACTTCTTGACTTCTTCGAGGCAGGCGTCCTTCTTGATGCCGAAGTGGTCGGCGAGGGCTTCGAGCGTGTCGAACTTCTTGACCGTGCCCATTTCAAGCGGGAGCTTGACGAAGGACGGGTTGATGGCCTTCACGATGGAGTCGTCGCAGACGGCGATCGGGTAGTTTTCGTCCGTGCCGATGACCTTGAAGAGAGCGTCGGACTTGATCTTGCGGCCGGCATGTTCGTCCATGAAGCGGCGGCCGGTCTTGCGGTCGACGACGAGGCCGAGGTCCATGCAGGCGTGGTTCGTGAAGTTCACGGAAACGCCGAAACCCTTTTCACGCGGGTTGCAGTACGGGAGGAACTGGAGCCAGCAGAGCTGAACCGGAGCAGCACCGATGCCGAGAGCCTTGATGAGCACGCCGGCGGTAGCGCCCGGCTGGTTCGTGGAGTCGGTCGTCGGGACAACGCGCGGGTCCTGGATCTGACGGAAGAAGATGTCGCGGGAGAAGCCGCCGGCGGCGAGCATCACGCCCTTCGTGGCGCGGATCACGGCCTTCTTGCCGGACGTGTTTTCGAGGTCGTCGGAAACAGCCTTGTTGTTGAAGCGGTAGCCCGTGCGGCAGACGATGCCGGCGACGGAGCCGTCTTCGTTCATAACGAAGTCGTCGAACTTGCAGCGGGTGCGGATGACGACATTCGTGAGCTTCTTGAGCTCGTCGTGCATCGGGCGGATGTAGCCGGAGCCGGTGCCGGCCTTGATTTCATAGGAACGCGGAACGGAGTGGCCGCCTTCGAAGAGCATCTTGTTGGGCACGAATTCGCAGCCGCAGTCGACGACCATCTTGATCGTGTCGTTGCAGCGGTCGGCGATGGTGGCGAGAAGGTTCGTGTGGTTGATGCCGAGGCCGTCCTTCAGGCAGTCGGCAATGAAGAGCTCCTTGCTATCCTTGATGCCCTGGGCCTTCTGGACCGGGTTCACCGGGCAGGCGACGTTGCCGCCGCAGATGGCGGAGTTGCCGCCGACCGTGGACATCTTTTCAATCATGAGGACCTTGAGACCCGCGCGGCCGGCCTTGAGGGCGCAGGCCATGCCGGCAAAGCCGGAGCCGATGATCACGACGTCGTACGTTTCGTCGAACTTGGCAACGGACTTGGCGGGAATGCCGGCGTGCACGGCGGCAGCGGACATCATGGCGGCGGAAGCGGCGACGGCGGACTTGAGGAAGCCGCGGCGGCTGGTATCAATCTGGGTCATTCTGAGGATTCTCCATACGGATTGGAAACAATTCCCGGCAGGACCTCTTTCCAACGATCCCTGCCGGCGACACCGCTATTCTTCTCCTCGGTCCCTCTTTCCTCTACATCCCGCGGTATAGACCTTTTACATACCAAAGTATGCAGGGTTTTTCTCAATGCGCCTCAAAATGACTGCAAATGAGGACGATTCAGCCGATCGCTCAATTCACGCGTCGATTCGATTCAGGGATTCTCCGACCGTCCGGCCTCTTTCAGAAGAACCGGTTCGCGAAAACTACATACCGCGGTATGCCTCAAATACATACCTTAGTCGGTAGGAAAGAATGCCGCGCTTCCATATCATGTGACCCATCGAAGCGCATCGGATCCGCCAACCCGGAACGCCGAACGCCGCGCTTCACAGCAATCAGATCCCCTAAGGAAAAACGACAAATGAAGAAGACGCTGATCCTCGCCTCGCTCTGCGCCGCGATGTTCGCTTTCGGCTCCGCCCAGGCTGCCGATCAGAAGTTCGGTGCCGACCGCCACATCGGCATGGGCCTCACCTGCGAAACCTGCCACGGTCCGGACAAGGCCAACCGCCAGGAACCCACCATCGACACGTGCAAGCAGTGCCACGACGTCAAGGCTCTCGCCGAAAAGACGAAGGGCGTCAAGCCCGCCAATCCGCACATGTCCCCGCACTATCGCGACGAACTCGAATGCACTAACTGCCACCTGATGCACGGCGAAACGGAAAACTTCTGCGACCAGTGCCACCAGTTCGGCTTCAAAGTCCCCTAATTCTCAAACTTTGCATGTTGGTTTGTTGAAAGACTTTCGGCGGGGTGCTCTCCTCCACAATCTCCTGCCCCGCCGCTGGTCCTCCCCCGAAAGCGCTCGCCCGGCTGGTCCCCGGGAGAGCGCTTTTTTTCACATTGCATGATTCGGCTCAACCCTTTTGACGCCCATTTGACAATCGCTTCACGCCGTCTTCACACGGTGTGATGCGGTTTTGACGCCCCCTCGCCGATACTGCGGACATCAAGAATCAAGCCTCGAAAAGGTTCGGAATGTCCGCTCACGCCACCACCTCCATCCCGCGCATCAGCACGTCGGTTCTCACAGGCCTCATCATTCCTGCGGGTCTGCTCATCATTCTGGCCATCGTGCCGCCGCACGCCTTCGACCTCTCCGTCTCGCGCATGTTCTTCGCCGACGGCTGGCCATGGCATCAGGACTGGACCTTCACGCTCTTCTTCTACAAGCTTCCCAAATACGTGCCCTACATTGCGGGCGGCCTGATGCTCGCCTATCTCTGCACGCTCATCGCTCAGGGCCGGCACATTCTTGAAGAAGACACGGCGCGCCGGGTTCTCTACACAGTCGTTGCCATGGCGGCCTGCGCGGCCATCGTCTGGTGGCTCAAGGACACGACGGGCGTCGCCTGTCCGTGGTCGGTCGACGCCTTCGGCGGCTCCGCACCGATGACCGATCCCGAGTTCGGCCTCTCGAGCCGACCGGGCCGCTGCTGGCCGTCGGGACATGCGGGCACGGGCTTTGTCTTCATCGCGCTCTACTTTGCGCTCAAGGACCGCAGGCCCCGCATGGCGGCCGCCACGCTTCTCTTTGCCGTCGCCTTCGGCGTGATGTGCGGCGTCATCCGCGTCATGGAGGGCGCGCAC
>CAKQKT010000014.1 GCA_934249275.1 uncultured Sutterella sp.
ATTCGCGCTGCTTAGTTTAGAGTTGCCTCCGAAAGTCCTCAAATAAGATATGGATCAGTTATCCGGGAGTTTCGGTTCCACAGAAGCGGAATCAATAGAATCAGTTGTCGCTCAGGTAGTCGCGCAGGCGTTCCTGGAAGTCCGGGCTGCGCAGCTTGCGGATGGCGGCGGACTCAATCTGGCGCACACGTTCGCGCGTAAGACCAAGTGCGTGGCCAACCTCTTCGAGCGTATGGTCCTTGTTCGTACCGATGCCGTAACGAAGGCGAAGGACCTGAGCTTCGCGAGGAGCGAGCTCGTCAAGCGACTTCTTGATGCATTCGATCATCGAGCGATCCTGAAAGGCACGGCTCGGATCGTCGTGCTCGTCGCCGCGCACAAAGTCGAGCTTGGTTGCATCCTCGTCGTCGCCGATCGGAGCGTCAATCGACTCAACGCCGCGCATTGCCTGCGTCAGAAGCTGGACCTTGGCAAGCGGCAGCTCGGCCAGATCCGCGAGCTCCTGTTCTGTCGGCTGGCGGCCGTGTTCCTGAAGGAAGTGCTGCTTGTGGCGGCGAATCTTGTTGTAGGACTCAGTCATGTGGACCGGAATGCGGATCGTATTGCCGAAGTCGGCCACGGCGCGCGTAACGGACTGACGGACCCACCAAGTCGCATAGGTCGAGAACTTGTAGCCGCGGCGGTATTCGAACTTGTCGACAGCCTTCATCAAGCCAAGATTGCCTTCCTGAATAAGGTCGGTCATCGCGAGACCGCGATTGACATAACCCTTGGCAATCGAAATCACCAGACGCAGATTGGCTTCGATCATGCGGGCCTTGGCCTGCATGAGGTTCGTCTGAGCAAGCTTGAGCAGGCGCGAAAGTTCGCGCTGGCTCGACACCGACATCATGGCGCGAGCTTCAAGCTCGCGAAGATGATTCTGCTCTTCATGAAGAACGCCAAGATTGCGGGCAACAGCGGGCGCCCACGGCGTAAGGCTTTCAGCCACGGCCTCAAAGAGGTCGTCTGCAGTCGGATTGCCGTTAATGATGTCGAGCGTGGCGCGCTGCGGCATGCGGCACTGATCTGCGAGGATGTGACGGATGTTCTTGAGCGCCGTCGTGACTTCCTCCATGTGCTTTGAAATGTCCTCGGAAAGCTGTGTCACAACCTTCACGGAAAAGCGCACGGGAGCAAGCAGTTCGGCAATGGCGGCGCAGGCGGCCTTGTAGGCCTCCGCATCACCCTTCGAGCCGAAGTTTTCACGAATGACGTCAAGATGCTTGCGGCAGCTGGCAAAGATATCGAGCACGCGGGCGCGCATTTCTTCGAGCTGCTCGGCCGTCATGGCGGCAGCGCCGATGTCGGTGGCGATGTCATCGCCCTCGGCAGCTTCCTCTCCGGCCTCCTCAAGATTGTCGGTAAAGCCGTCAACAAGCGTGTCAACGGAAACCGACGAATCCTTCAGAGTTTCAGCCATCTCACAGAGTTTGGCCACGGCCATCGGGAACTGCACGAGGGTCGTGACAAGTCGTCCCGTGTACATTTCGATCGACTTGGCGACCTCGATTTCACCGGCACGGGTGAGAAGCTTGTGCGAACCCACGCCGCGCAGATAAGCGCGGAGCGGATCCTTGGAAAGGCCAGCGGATTCCTCGGGCGTAAGCATCGCCGCAGCATCATCCTCGTCGATGTCCTCGGCATCGTCAACGCCGCTGCCGGCGATCAGAAGATCGTCCTCGTCAGGACGCGTTTCGAACACCTTGATCGACAGGCGACCGAGCGCTTCAGTGATTTCCTGCACGTTTTCGGCCGTACGCACTGCGCTTTCAGGCAAGTGGTCGTTGATTTCTTCGACCGTCACCCAGCCGCGGGAACGCCCCAGACGCACCAGAGCGCCGTAACCATTGCCCGCCGTCACTGCTCGGCGGCTGCCAGAAGCCGAACCCTGTTCCTCGGAACCTTCGTCCTCCCACTTGTCGAGTTCTGCGGCTTCATCGTCGATGTTGGAGTCCTCCTCCATTTCGTCGTCGATGTCGTCATCATTCTCAAAAGCGTCTTCGTTCGTCTTCATCTGTTCCAATCTCTTGTTGACGGAGCTCTTCTTGTTGCAATTGCTCCGCTTCTTCAAAATTTCTCCGGACCTTCTCGACGCCGCCCCTCCCGCATCTTCCTCTCATCTTCCCGAATCACTCTGACTATTCGGGTCATGCCGACTATCGGCCTGGGAATTCTGCCTATTGGGAAGGCGACCGGCCGTCCTCAGAAGTCCGGCATTGCCTCGTTTCTTATTTTTTCGCCCCTCGTCAGCGCGCTTCGTGCCGTCACCTGCCTTTATTTCTTTCTACTCCGAAGCCCCTGCACAAAAGCGGTCTCCGGCGGTTCAGGCCGCACGTCGCCTTCCGCGGCAATATCGACAGACACTGCCATGGACGAAAAAGGGGGTTAGCTTAACACTGCGACATACTCTTTTCAAGCCAAAAAAGCAAGAAACGGATCAACATCGGGCATTAATCCGATTTTCAGCCTTCCTGGCAGCATTCGGAAGCATGAAGAAAACGGGGAGCCGCTTTTCACCGCTCCCCGTCATTTCCTCCCTATTTGGAATCAATCCTTGCCATCGCTCTCGACAAAGCTTCTCAGCTTGTCGGCACGAGACGGATGACGAAGCTTTCTCAGTGCCTTCGTTTCAATCTGACGGATGCGTTCGCGCGTAACATCGAACTGCTTGCCGACTTCCTCAAGAGTATGGTCGGACTGCATCTCAATGCCGAAGCGCATGCGGAGCACCTTGGCCTCTCTTGGCGAGAGACTGTCGAGAACCTGGCGAACGGTCTCCGAAAGACTCGAATTCTGAATAGCCTCAGCCGGCGCCACCGTCTGCGTATCTTCAAGGAAGTCTCCCAGATGAGAATCGTCATCGTCGCCGATCGGCGTCTCCATCGAGATGGGTTCCTTGGCAATCTTCATGATCTTGAGGATCTTGTCCTCCGGGAGATCCATAAGCTTCGAGAGCTCACGAGAATCAGGCTCCACACCCGTTTCCTGAAGAATCTGTCGCGTAATGCGGTTCATGCGGTTGATCGTCTCGATCATATGAACCGGAATGCGGATCGTTCGAGCCTGGTCGGCAATCGAACGCGTAATGGCCTGACGGATCCACCATGTGGCATAGGTCGAGAACTTGTAGCCGCGGCGGTATTCGAACTTGTCGACAGCCTTCATAAGGCCGACGTTGCCTTCCTGAATAAGATCAAGGAACTGAAGGCCGCGGTTCGTGTACTTCTTCGCAATCGAAATGACAAGACGCAGATTGGCCTCCGTCATCTCGCGCTTGGCATTGCGGGCCTTGGCTTCGCCGGTAGCCATCTGCTTGTAGGTGTCAAAGAGCTCGGGCACGGTCATGCAGGCATTTGCCACAAGATCGGCAAGCTTTCGCTGCTCTTCCTCAATCGTGGGACGCAGATGCTCAAGATACTCAGCCTTGCCGGGATTGTCACGAATGATCGCGGTCATCCAATCAAGATCGGTCGCATGATCGGCAAAAGTCGCAAGGAACCACTCGCGGTTAAGGCCGACGCGGCGCACGAGCTCGTTATAGACCGTCTTTTGACGCGAACGCACTTCATCAATCGTCGTGCGAAGCAGATCGCAGAGCTTGTCCGCCGTCTTTGCAGTAAATCGCACGGCCATCAGATCCTGCTGAATTGCATCCTTGAGAGGATCGAGCTTCGGACTGGCATAACCCTCTTCTTTCACAACGGACTTGAGCTGATTGAAGCGATCCTCCACGCCAGCAAAGATCTCCAGGCTGCGCTTCTTCATCTCCTCGAGCTGATCCACCGTCATGGCGGAAGCGCCCATATCGGTCTCGTCCTCGTTGTGGCCGACAACGTTGCCCGTATCATCGGGGGTAACAAGACCGTCGACGATGTCGTCAATCGGAAGAGTTCCTTCGCGAATTTCGCGGGCATAGCCAACGATTGCGGCCACTGTGACCGGACAGCGGGAAATGGCAAGCACCATGTGCTTCAGGCCGTCCTCGATGCGCTTGGAAATTTCAATTTCGCCTTCGCGGGAAAGCAGTTCCACCGACCCCATCTCGCGCATATAAATGCGAACCGGATCGGTCGTGCGTCCGAACTCGCTGTCAACGGTCGAAAGCGCGGCTTCAGCTTCAGCCTCGGCGTCGTCTTCGCTTGCAACCGTCTCATTGCCCATCATGGCAAGCGTATCTTCGTCCGGCGCAGACTCGAAGACCTGAATATGCAGGTTCGAGAGAATGGCCACGACGGTTTCAATCGCATCGTCGTCAATCAGGCTGTTGGGAAGGTTGTCGTTGATTTCGCCATAGGTGACATAGCCGCGCTCGCGACCCATGCGGATAAGCGTGAAGAGCTTGGAGCGACGGTCTTCAGTCGACTCCTCCTCTTCAGAGCCATAGCCGTTGAGAAGCGTTTCCTTCTTATCGCGAGCAGAGCGGCTCTTGCGCTTGCGGCGACCGCCGGCAGCATCCGCATCATCGCCCTCGTCATCTTCGGGGAGATCATCAGGCAGATCTGGAATATCCTCGCCGTAGTCACCATCTCCGTCGTCGTCAAGCACGGCATCCAGATCGGCATTGCCGTCGTCATCATATTCGGCCAGATCGTCGTCATCCGACGCGGCCTTTGCCTTGGTCTTGGACTTTTTGGAGGCAGTCTTCTTGCGCTTTGCGGGTGCCTTTGCAGGCTTGTCCTGCGCATCTTCGGCATCCGCCTTCTTTCGGCGGGTGCGGCGAGGCTTGGCAGCTTCTTCAGATGCAGCTTCCTCAACCAGCTTGGCAGCTTCTTCGGAAGCTGGAGCGGCCTCTATCGTCTCAGCGGTCTTTCGAGTGCGGCGCCGCGCAGGCTTTTCCTTGGGAGCCTCTTCTTCAGGCGTTTCAACGGAGAGCGTCAGGCCGGCGGTTTCCAACGTCGCGGGCGCCTTGGCGGCGCGTTTTGCGGGCGCACGCTTCTTCTTAGGGGCTGCCGTCTGAGACGTCTGTTCCGTTTCGTCCAGAACCGCCTCATTCACCGTCGTTTTTTTGGATACACCCATACCTGTCCTCATTTGCTGAGAAGGCGCGCATCTCTCTCGCGCCGACTCCCTGCGTTCTGCACGGACATTTCTGCCGTGCCGCACGCGGATCAAACACGGAAGTCCTTGAAAAGGACATCCCTTCGCCGCTGCATGCGGAGCGTGACGCCCTGAGGCGCACTCCGACGCATCTTTTGCCCTGAATTCTTCAAATTGAAAAACTCACGGCAAAATCCGCGTAATGTCAAGCTTCAAGCGGCAACTGGCCGCAACTTTTCTCAACCATTTCAAAAAAGTGCGTCTTTCCGCTTGACAAAGCAAAGGACAATGACTTAATCATTTTGCCACACGCCTCCCAAATATGCAGGCTTCATAATGGCAATCCCTGCCATCAAGATCGTGTCTTTTGGATATGAATCATGCGGCAAATCAAAAAACGGCGGGATTTTCCGCCGTTTCTCATGGTTTGTCCCAATAGGCACAAACTCTTCCGGGTTTTATCGCCTGCCGGCAAACAACCAGGGGCAACAGAGCCGCTCCAACAGTCCGATGACGCCATAGATCACGAGTCCGAGAAGGCTCATGCCGAGAATGGCATTGAACATCGAAAGCACATCGCCCATGCCCCATGCATCCATGATGAGATAGCCGAGTCCGGAAGTCGTGGCAAAGCTTTCCGCAAGGAAAAGCACCGCCACCGCCGTGCCGCTCGCGACCTTGAGAGATGTGAAGAGCGCCGGAAGCGCCGCCGGCACGTAGACATGACGAACAGCCTCAGCCGTCGTTCCTCCCATGGAACGAAATGCCTTGATATAGGAGGAATCAATGCTGAGAGCGCCCGCCCTGATGATGACAAGCACCTGATAGCCTGTCGTCAGCGCGATCAACAGCACGCGGGAAGCGTCCCCCAGCCCCACCAGCGTGAAGAAGACCGGCAAAAGCACGATCTTGGGAAGCGGATATGTAATAAAGAGAAGCGGACTTCCCGCCATATCCGCACTGCGGCAATGACCAAGAAGGAGACCCAGCGGAAACGCCACCGCAATTGCCGCCGTCAGACCGAGCGTCAGCCGCCAGAGGCTCACAAGAATATGCTGCCAAAAATCCGGCGTGCCCAGTGACGAAACGAACATTCGGATCGTGGCCACCGGATCCGGCAGCAGATCCGGCCCCAGCGCCAAAGCCCCCGCATGCCAGCAGCCGCCAAGAAAGAGGAAGCCGAGAATATAGCGAAGGACAATCATTCGTCGTCCCCCGATGCGGCTTCCAGCCACGCATGAATGCGGCGAACGGTCTCGTAAAACGCCGGAGAAGAGCGGTCGCCGCAGCCTAGCGCCTGCGAATAGGCGGGATTTTCAAAGCATTCGGGAGACAGGCGGCCGCAGGGAGAAAGCATGAGCACATGCGAGCCGAGCGCCACGGCCTCGCTGATGTCATGCGTCACAAGAATGACGCTGCAAGGATGGCGCCGGCGCAAAGTCGTCAGAAAATCCTGCATGCGTGCGCGCAGGAGCGCATCGAGCGCCGAAAAGGGCTCGTCCATAAATAGAACCTGGGGCTGAACAATGAGTGCGCGTCCCAGTGCAAGACGCTGCCGCTGGCCGCCGGACAGCTCCGAAGGAAAGCGGGACTCAAGCCCCGAAAGCTTGAGTTCCGAGAGCATGCCGCCCACTCGTTCGTCCGCATCGGCACAACGACCGGCGGACAGCTCGAGCGGAAGCGCGAGGTTTTCGCGGACGCGCTTCCAGGGAAACAGACCGAGATGCTGCCAAACGAAGCTCGTGCGAACATTCGGGATCGTGCGGGCGCCGCCCTGCTGGGAGATCCAGCGGACCTCCCCCGACATCGGCGGTCTCAGCCCTGCCAGAGCCGTAAGAAGCGTCGACTTCCCGCACCCGGACTCCCCAACAATCGCAAGCGACGCTCCCGGCGGAAGCATCAGACTCAGCCCCTCAATGACGGGCGAGCCGTCATAGCCGAGCGTCAGACCGCTGCAGGCGAGTCCCGGCGGCTCAAGCGCCTCGTCCCTTTGATTCAGCATGCATACCCTCTGTTTACGGGCGGATCACCACGCTCTCGTAAGCAGGAACCGCCTTGATCATGTTCTTGTCAACCATCCATTCTCCCACACGGCGGACATCTTCGGCACTCGGCAGAGGCGGCAGACCGTCATTCGTACCGAACATCGAGAAGCGGACCATCTTGTAGTTCTGAGCAACAGGCGCAGGCAGAAGCCCCTTCTTCACCATGACGGCGCGGAAGCGATCAGGCTCAGACTCGATGAGCTTGGCGGCATCGGCCACAGCACGGCGGAAGCCGGAGACGGTCTTGTCATCCATCTTGTCCTTCTTGAGCGCCACCACGGCGAGAGCCTCGTTGAGCGAGCGGTCGTCCCAAATCACGCGTCCGCCCTTGGCCTCAACGACGGAAACAAGCGGTTCCGGCAGAATCGCCGTCGCGGCCTTGCCCGTCTGAAGCATCTGCAGGCGAATCGGGATCTGCTTCACCTCAAGATTCTTGAGAGCGGTCTTGGACAGCTTTTCCTCCGTCTTCATGCGATCAAGCAGATAATCGATGATCGTAGCGGAGCTCATGGCAGTCTCCGTGCCGTCAAGATCCTTGAGAAAACGGATCTTGTCAGCGGCCGCAGGAGCGACAACAAGGCCGAAGGCACGTTGAGCCTTGCTCGTATGCGTCGTCGTGAGAATCACCGTCTGAGGAATGCCGCGTTCGTTTTGCGTGAAAACATTCATCAAGTCGCCGAAATGACCGTCAAGACGGCCAGCGCGCATGGCCGCACCGAGTTCGAGCGCAGACTTGAAGGGAATCACCTCGACGTCAAGTCCCTGCGCCTTGAAGAGCTGCTCGTCGGCAGCGACATGAATCACGATGGCATCGGCAGCCGGAAGCACGCCGATGCGAAGCGTTTCGGCATCAGCTGCCGCAGAAAGGATCGTGCCTGCGGCCAGAACGGCCGTCCATAAAGTCTTCTTCAAAATGAGCTCCTTAAGGATAGAAGGACGTGCCGCAGCGCATGTAAAGCACGCCTTCCGAAACCGTCAGAGCCCTACATTGAGATCTGCGTCCGGATCGCCGCCATCGTCATATCGATAGGGCGCATCATCGTCAGGCGGCACATCGGGCGGCATGCCCGAGACGTCGTATTCTTTCATACTACTCAGTACAAAATCAACTTCGTTCACGGAATTTGCCTCAGGAAGATCCTCTGGAAGCCCTCCGGCGGATGCTTTGGCACTGCGCGCAACGCTTCTCGCGGCCAGCGCTTCACGCACAGCGTTCGTGGAAACTCGAGCCGGCTGCGAATCCTGCACCCCGGCAGCGGCCGCGGTCTCAGGCGCTCCGCGCAGAAAACGCTGAAGCTGAGCAATGATGGGATTCGAAGACAACGGTGCAGGCTCGTTGTCGGAAGACTTGTCAACCGCGTGCTGGCTCTCGAACCTTGCCTGATTCTCGACGCGCAGACGATACTCGCGCTCTGTCATGCGAGCCTCATTGGCCATGCGCTGCAGTTCGGCGCGACGATCATTGAGCCTTCGCATTGCATCCATATCTCGCGCAGCATCATGCGCGAGCATCTCGATGCGGGCCTTCGTGCGCTCAAGTTCGAGTTCGATGAAGGCAATCCTCACCTCAAGACGCGCCCCCTCTTCGGGCGTGCCCGTCGAGAGCTCCTCGGCCAGGAGCCCTTCATAGTAGGCAATGCTGTCGCTCTGTGCGAGCCTCATGAGAAGAGAGGCGGGATTGACATGGCCGCCCTCCTCATCTTCTGCCGCAGCAGCCCGCCACACCTCAATGATGCGGCCTGCCGCAGGATGCGGACTTGCCAGGAATTCCTCTTCGATCGAATGACTGAATTCGCTCACCAGATGAGGATAGGAAAGGAAGCACTGCAGCATGCGCTCCCTGACGTCCTTGACGCGAACACGCGGTTCGGGAGCCGGCCTTGGCGACCAATTGGAAAAACGGCCGTCCCCGCGACGATTGAAGCCGTTGCGTCCCTTTTGCCAGCCCCCATCAGGAAACGGCCTTGACGTAACGGGCTGCGCCAATCCGTATTGACGCTCGATATCTTCGGCCTGAAGGCGGGCTATGCCTGCAAGCTCGCGAATGAACGCCAGACGCAGAATAGGCGCGTGCTGCATCGAAAGCACCCAGGGCTTGGCCTCAGCCACGACCTTGGCGCGCTCCTCGGCATACATGAGCTCCTTTCCGTCAAGCAAAAGGCGCTTCATAAAGTCAGTGAGACCGTATGACTTCTCGATCTGGCGTTCGAATCCTTCGGCGCCTTCAGCCTTGATAAGGCTGTCCGGATCATGTTCGGGCGGAAGAATGATGAACCCCGCCTTTTGAACGTCCGTAATGACGGGCAGGGCCGCCTCCAGCGCGCGACGCGCGGCCTTGCGGCCGGCGGCATCGCCGTCAAACGAAAAATAAACGCTGTCCGTAAGCTTGAAGAGCTTTCGGACATGTTCCGGCGTAATTGACGTGCCAAGAGCAGCGACCGCCTCTTCGAAGCCCGCCTGCGAAAGCTGGATCACATCCATGTAGCCTTCGCAAACAATGGCTCGGCCCTTGCCGTAGATCGACTCGCGCCCTTCGAAATAACCGTAGAGCTCGCTTCCCTTGTGATAGATCGGAGTCTCGGGACTGTTCAGATACTTGGGCTGCTCGTCGCCATTCATCGTGCGAGCGCCAAAACCGATCACAAGTCCCTTGGCGTTGCGGATCGGGAACATGATGCGTCCGCGGAACGCATCGTAGCGACGATCATTCCTGACGTTGACAAGCCCGCACTCCTCGAGCGCCTTGTCGGCATACTTCTCGCCAAAGAGCGACTGCAGAGGATGCCAATCGTCAGGCGAATAACCAAGTCCGAACTTCGCGGCCGTGGCCGCCGAAATCTGACGGTTCTTGAGATATTCGGACGCTCGAACGTTTTTCTTCAGCTGCTCCGTATAAAAAGCCGCCGCCTCTCCCATGTAGTCGGTCAGCGTACGGGCCTTTTCGCGTGCCTTGGTCTTTGCCGGAGAGCGGTCCTCGGGGACCTCCATCGAGTAGTAGCCCGCGAGCTTTCGGACCGCATCCGGAAATTCGAGCCCCTCGTACTTCATGATGAAGCCGATAGCATTGCCCGCCTCGCCGCAACCGAAGCACTTGAAGAACTGCTTCGTCTGACTCACGGAAAAAGACGGAGTCTTCTCCTTGTGGAAGGGACAGCAGCACATCCAGTTTCGCCCGGCCTTCTTCAGAGGAACGTAGCGATTGATCACGTCGACAATGTCGGCGCGCTCAAGCAGTCCTGTGATAAAGCCTTCGGGGATCATGGATGATTGACTCGAAAAAAATAGCGTTAATCGGCCGCAAGGCGCGGCCGCGAATGGAACTTTTGATTATAGAGCCTGATGGCCCGGCCCCCTTTGATTTGAACTGCGGAGCCCACAAAAAAGAAGGCCGCCCAAGAGAATCTCTTGAGCGGCATTCCTGCGTTATGAACGTGCGGCTTAGAGCAGCCGCACCCGCCATGCAGTAGACGTCGACTTAAGCAGTGAGCTTCGCCTTGACGAGAGCGCTGACCTTGCCCATATCGGCACGGCCGGTCACCTTCGGCTTGACGATCGCCATCACCTTGCCCATCGCAGCCATGCCCGTCGCGCCGACTTCGGCAACGGCGGCATCAATGACAGCGGCGATCTCTTCGTCGGAAAGGCCCTTCGGGAGATACGCTTCGAGCACCTTGATTTCGGCCGCTTCCTTTTCAGCGAGATCCTGACGGTTGCCCGCCACATACTGCTGCACGGAATCCTGACGCTGCTTGACCATCTTGGCGATCACCGAGAGGATCAGGGCATCGTCGGCCTCGATCTGTTCGTCGACCTCACGCTGCTTGATTGCGGCAAGGAGCAAACGAATCGTGCTCAGACTTGCCGCGTCATGCGCACGCATGGCAGCCTTCATATCTTCGCGGATTCTGTCCTTAATCATCACCATCCTTCGTGAGGAAAAATTGTTTGTCTGTAGAGCTTTGTGCTGTCGCCCAACCGACAGCACGGGGATCGGTGGCCTTCAGCCGCCAACGCCCGAGCAGAAACTCAAATTAGTAGAGCTTCTTGGGGAGCATCATGCTGCGCAGGCGCTTGTAGTGGCGCTTGACGGCAGCAGCCTTCTTACGCTTACGTTCAGCGGTGGGCTTTTCGTAGAACTCGCGAGCGCGGAGTTCGGTAAGGAGACCAGACTTTTCGATGGTGCGCTTGAAGCGGCGGAGGGCAACTTCAAACGGTTCGTTTTCTTTAACGCGGATAGTAGGCATTAGAACCTAACCTCAGTAAACAGTGTGATGACCCGGAAATCAAATTAAAAGCCTCCGGCATCTCTGGTTCCGGGACAAGAGACGGAGGATGCAATCGAGCACAGACAGCCCCAAATTGAAGCCGTCCGAATGTCGAGTCCGGCATTTTGACATAAAACACCCGGAAAATTCAAACCGAAGCGCCATTTTTTTGCACGCCTGCCTCAAAAAGGCTCTAGAATTTTCGGCACTATGCTAGTTCTCGGTATTGAATCCTCCTGCGACGAGACGGGAGCCGCCCTTATTTCAGACAAGGACGGCCTCCTCGCAGACGCCCTTTACTCCCAGATCGACATGCACCGCGCCTACGGCGGCGTCGTTCCCGAACTTGCGAGCCGCGACCACATTCGTCGTGCCGTCGCACTCGTTGACGAAGTGCTCGTCAAGGCCGGCAAGTCCCGCGAAGACATCGACGCCATCGCCGTAACTGAAGGCCCGGGCCTTGCAGGTGCGCTTCTCGCCGGCGCAGGCGTTGCCCACGCCATCGGTTGGGCTCTCGACATTCCCGTGCTCGGCGTGCATCACCTCGAAGGCCATCTGCTTGCCGCCCGCCTCTCCGATCCGGCTCCCGAATTTCCATTCCTCGCCCTGCTCGTCTCGGGCGGCCACACTCAGATCATGAAGGTGGAAAAATTCGGCAGCTACGAGCTTCTCGGACAAACGCTCGACGACGCTGCCGGCGAAGCCTTCGACAAGACGGCTCAGCTTCTCGGCCTCCCGTATCCGGGCGGTCCTGCGGTTTCCGCCCTGGCCGAAGAAGGCGAACCGGGCGCTATTGAACTTGCCCGCCCGATGATCCACGCACCGAATCTCGACATGAGCTTCTCGGGACTCAAGACCTCCGTGCTCACCGCAGTTCAGAATGCACCCGACCCCAAGGACGAAACCTTCCGACGCAATCTTGCACGCGGCTTTGTGGACGCGCTTGTGGATGTTCTCGCCGCCAAGCTTGTGCGCGCGATGAAGCAGACCGGACTTCGAAACGTCGTCGTCGCCGGCGGCGTCTCCGCCAATCGACAGCTCAGGCAGCGCCTCACCTCCGAAGTGCGCCGTCGCCGCGGCACGATCTTCTATCCGCCCATGCGTCTTTGCACGGACAACGGCGCAATGATCGCGGCAGCAGGGCTCGCACGCCTTGAAAGCATGCCGCAGGAAGAGCTCGAGAAACTCAAGGCAAAGCGAAGCTTCGGCGTCAACCCGCGCTGGCAGCTCTCAAGCCTCTGAAGTTCGGCCTTCCATCGCCACTAACAAAAAAGGATTCGCATCCATTACTGAATGCGGATCCTTTTTATTTCATGCCGTCCAAGCGGCCGGAACCCAAAACCTATTCCTCATTTGCGCAGTCAACCGGAACAGCTCCAAGAACGTCAACAAGGATCTTCGGATCAATGCCGACCTGATAGCCGCGGCGTCCGCCGTTGATGAAGATGTGGTCAAGATCGAGAATCGTCTTCTGCACATAAACGGGCATCTTCTTTCTGGTTCCGAAAGGACTGGTTCCGCCCACCATGTACCCGGAATTTCGCTGAGCCTGTTCAGGCTTGCAGGGGGCAATATGCTTGACGCCCACCTGACGAGCCAGATTCTTGGTGGACACTTCGCAATCGCCGTGCATGAGAATAACGAGCGGCTTGGCGTGCTCATCCTCCATGATGAGCGTCTTGATCACATGGTGATGATCGATCCCGCAGGACGAGGCGGCAAGCGCCGTTCCGCCATGCTCCACATATTCGTAGGACTTTTCCTCAAACGGAATCTTATGCTGCTTGAGCCACTGGGTTGCCGGCGTCAAGCTTTGATGCTTCTCTTTCGTACTCATTTTCTTTCAATGTGCCTTTCTTATATAGGAAGCGGAAAGCAGGATTGTGCCCGACACAGGAGAGGCCGGCACACAATCCCTTCACCACCCATGCCCAAGCGCAAAGCGCGAGGGCGACTTTACCAATAAGGCTCAGTCGTTCTCCTCATCCCGCAACCCCTTCGGAAGCGGGAAGACGACGTTTTCCTCAACGCCTTCAAGCGCCACGGCAGGCTCGGCATTGAGATTGGCCTCCAGATAGCGGAGCACCCCCTGCACAAGAGACTCGGGCGCAGAAGCGCCGGCCGTAATGCCGACGCAGCCGACGCCGTCAAACCACTTGGGATCGATATGCTCGGCCGTATCGACCAGATAGGCGCGCGTGCCCTCGCGTTCGGCAACTTCACGAAGGCGGTTGGAATTGGAGCTCGTGGCGGAACCGATCACCAGCACAATGTCGACGCCAGAACGTGCGAGCAGCTTGACGGCTTCCTGCCTGTTGGTCGTGGCATAGCAGATGTCCTGACGCTTGGGCTCTTGAATGAAGGGAAAGCGATGACGCAGCGCATCGATCACGGCCTGGCTGTCGTCGGCGCTGATCGTCGTTTGAGTGACATAGGCGAGAGAATCGTCATCCGTATAGGGAAGCGCCGCCACGTCGTCCGTGTTCTCCACAAGCTCAATGCCTCCGTCAACCTGCCCCATCGTGCCTTCGACTTCGGGATGGCCGGCATGTCCGATCATCAGAACCGTGCGGCCTTCGGCGCGCATGCGCGCAACTTCGCGATGGACCTTGGTGACAAGCGGACAGGTGGCGTCAAAAACGCGGACCCCCCTGCGTTCCGCCTCCTCGGATACCGCCCGCGGCACGCCGTGGGCAGAAAAAACCACCGTAGCGCCCTCAGGCACTTCAGCAAGATTGTCGACAAAGACCGCGCCTCGGTCGCGCAGATTGTTGACGACCGTGCGGTTGTGCACGATCTCATGCCTTACATAGATGGGCGCGCCGTAAATGGCAAGCGCACGTTCGACAATGGCGATTGCACGCGTAACGCCCGCGCAAAAGCCGCGCGGCTGGGCAAGAAGAACCTTCATGGCTGTCATTTCCTCATGACTGACTTGGCTTGTCGGCGGCCGCAGGCGCAATTCCGCGAACTCCGGGAAGGCTCGAGCGATTTCCGCGCTCAAACCTCCGAATGCCGCTTACACGCGTGCGGACGAAAAAATTTTCCACTAAGTCTAAAGTTTTTTAGGAAAATCCGCACACGCATCAAAAAAAACGGGTAGAATGCGCTCCACGCTCGAATCTGCGCACTGCCGACTCCCTGTACTGACACAGTGGGGCGTCAGCCTTTCATGCGGTGAAAAACACCGCAGGGATTGGTGGCATGCGATCATGATGAGGCGTATAATTTCACTTTTATGCGCTCGCGTGGCTGCCCGAGAGGGACTGGCCTGCGAGATGTTTTATTTTCATTTCACTGGAGTTAGAGATGGCACGAGTGTGTCAAGTCACCGGTAAGGCGCCGATGGTCGGCCATCACGTCTCGCACGCGAACAACAAGACCAAGCGTCGTTTTATGCCCAATCTGCAGTACCGCCGTTTCTGGGTTGAAAGCGAAAACCGTTGGGTTCGTCTGCGTTTGACGACGGCTGGCCTTCGTACGGTTGATAAGATTGGTATTGATGCGGTTCTGGCGGACCTCCGCGCCCGCGGCGAAATCTAATTAAGGGAGTTTCACCATGGCGAAAGGCGCTCGCGAAAAGATCAAGCTTGAATCCACGGCCGGTACCGGTCATTTTTACACCACCACCAAGAACAAGAAGACCTCTTCCGGTAAGATGGAAATCTCCAAGTTCGACCCGGTGGCTCGCAAGCACGTGATCTACAAGGAAACGAAGCTCAAGTAATTTGAGTCTTTCGATTCGGCGAAAAAGCTCGGCATTTTTAATCGGCCGGGCTTTTTGCTTATCCGGAGACTGCAAAAGTCTCCGTCCAAGCCCTCGGCTTCACACGAAGTCCGAGGGCTTGGCATTCTCAGGCAAGAAAAAACCGCCGCATCCAAACCGGAAGGCGGCGGTTCTTGTCGTCATGAACGACACTCTAAGGCATCTCAGTCACGCTGAAGCACGGCGGCAAAGAAGCCGTCGGTGCTGTTGACGTGCGGCAGCATCTGGAAATAGCTGCCGAAGCGTTCCCACTGAGAGGCATCAAAGTGAATGCCCTGCTGAGCGAACACATCCGCAGCCGGCACAAGATGCCATTCGGGATGCGCGGCAAGGAAGGCTTCGACAACCTCCTGGTTTTCGCGCTTGAGCATCGAGCAGGTTGCATAGACCATGCGGCCGCCCTTCTTCACGAGACGGGAAGCGTGTTCGAGCACGTCCTTCTGGATCTTGTTGATGCGTTCCAGTTCAGAAGGAGCCAGACGCCACTTCAGGTCGGGATTGCGGCGGAAGGTGCCCGTACCCGTGCACGGCGCGTCGATCAGCACGCGATCGAACTTGCCCTGCAGGCGGCGGATGCGCTCATCGCGCTCGCTGCGGATCGCAATCGGGTGCACGTTGGAGAGACCGGCGCGGCGCATGCGCGGCGTAAGGCCAGCCAGGCGCTTTTCGTTGACGTCGAAGGCATAGAGGCTACCCGTCGAGCGCATCAGAGCACCAATGGCAAGCGTCTTTCCGCCTGCGCCTGCGCAGAAGTCGCAAATCATTTCGCGACGGCGCGGCGTAAGCAGGCGGGCGATGAGCTGAGAACCTTCGTCCTGCACATCCACCTTGCCTTCCTTGTAGATCGGCCACTGGGTAAGACCGGGCTTCGTCGGCAGGCGAACGCCGTCCGGGCTGAACGGGGTCGGATAGGCCTCAACGCCGTTGGAGGAAAGTTCCTGCAGAACTTCGTCGCGATTGGCCTTCAGAAGGTTCACGCGCAGATCAAGCGGGGCGCCTTCAAGCATGGCGGCATAGAGTTCCTTCGTGTCGTCGTACTGAGCTTCGAGAAGATCATAGATCCACTGCGGAAGTTCGGCCTGAACATGAGCGGGCGCCTTGGAAAAGTCGGCTGCGAGCACATTCTTCAGGGGGCCTTCCTCGGGGCCAATGGAGGCGGGCGGCAAAGCCTCAATGCCGTGCTGGCGAGCCAGCGTTGCAAGAGCGGCAAGACGCGGAGCTCGAGCAGGCGGCACCGGATGCATGGCCCAGGCGAGCGTGCCGAGATGACGAAGTGCATAGTAAATGCCTTCGGCAATCAGGCCGCGATCGCGCATGCCAAGGCGCGGATTGCTGCGGAAGAAGAGCTTCATCAGCACGTCGGCCGGGCCGTCGAGCTTGAGGATGACGCCGAGAGCACGAGTAAGCTCGTCAACGATCAGGCCCGTGATGCGAACCTGGCCGGGCTTGAGCGCGGCCATGCGCTTTTCGGGCGTCTTCGGCCCCTTGGCGTAGCCGCCCATGGCGCGAGCCTCTTCACGGCGGCGCTTGTCGGCGGCGCGCTGGCGCTCCGTGCGGCGGGGCGATTCGGTGCGCTCGGTCTTGCGGGGCTTCTGCATCGCAAAGGCGCGACGCTTCGGGAACTTGGTTTCAGCCATAAGTATTCAGCAGTGGTTAAAGCAAAAAGGAAGCGTCGAAACCCCTCGGGGCCAGCGCTTCCTCCCTGAGGCCGGAGAACGACGGGTCCGCCGGCGCAATGATTGATAAAAAATCAGCAGCCGAAGATCGTGAGCGAGCGAGCCGTCTCGTCATCGCAGACGGTTCGGCCGTTCTCACAGCGGACGCGGCCTTCAAGAATGGCGCGCACGCACTTCGGATAAAGCTGATGTTCATAAACGAGACCGCGATGCGCAAGCGCGTCGGCATCGTCGGACGGCAGGACCGGAACAACGGCCTGGCCGATGATAGAACCGCCGTCAAGCACGGGGGTCACGAAGTGAACGGTCGAGCCATGCACGCGGCAGCCCGCGTCAATAGCGCGCTGATGCGTATTGAGACCCGGGAAGAGCGGCAGCAGGGCCGGATGAATATTGAGGATCTTGCCCTCAAACTGAGAGACGAATCCCTCCGTCAGAACGCGCATGAAGCCCGCAAGCACGATCACGGTCGGATCGTAGCGGCGAATCACGTCGGCGAGTTCGGCTTCGAATGCTTCGCGGGAATCGTAGGCCTTGTGGTCCATGGCCACAGCCTCGATGCCGGCGGCGCGAGCGATGTCGAGCCCGGCGGCCTGGGGACGGTTGGAAATCACCGCTGCGATGCGAGCATTGCAGGCGGACTCCCAGTTTTCCTCGCGGGAGGTTCGAAGGATGGCTTCGAAGTTGCTGCCGCGTCCGGAAATAAGAATTACGATGTTCTGCATAGTGGCGTCATTCTAAACCAAAGACCGTGCCCGCTTCGGGCGGGGCTGAAGAAATTTTTCCGTATAATCGATTCTTTCCCTTACCTAGTGAAAGGCCGTTCCAGTCATGCACGTTTTCCGCGGTCTGCCTCATCCGCTTCTGCGCCGTCCGTCAGCCGTTGCCATCGGCAACTTCGACGGCGTCCATCTCGGTCATCAGGCACTTCTCGAATACGTCAAGGAAGCCGCGCTGGCGCGCGGTCTCGTTCCCTCCGTCGTCACCTTTGAACCTCATCCGAAGGACTTCTTCGGCCGAGGCGGCGAGGTAGCGCGCATCTCGACGCTCTACGACAAGGTGAACGCCATCCTCAAGACCGGCATCGAACGCATTTACATCCTGCCCTTCAACTCTCGCCTCGCATCCATGCCGGCCGAGTCGTTCGTGCGGGATGTTCTGCTTGAAGGACTTGACGCCTGCTGGGTGAGCGTCGGCCGCGACTTTCACTTCGGCGGCGACCGAGTCGGCAACGTCGAGCTTCTTGAGAAGCTCTCCCGAACGCTTCCGTATGAGCTTTTCATCGCGCCGACCTTCTTTCACAAGGAAGCCCGCGTGAGCTCCTCCCGCATCCGCGAGGCACTCGCCCAAGGCGATCTTTATGAAGCCGCACTGATGCTGGGCCGTCCCTACAGCATGACGGGCCGCGTCATTCACGGCGCTGCGCTCGGCCGACAGCTCGGCTTCCCGACACTCAACATGGCGCCGATTCCACCCGGCAGTCATTCCCGTCCCGCAGTGAACGGCGTCTTCGCCGTCCGCATCCACGGTCTCGGACCGGCCGTTCAGAACGGCGTTGCCTCGATCGGCGTTAAGCCCACGGTTGCCACCAACGGCCGCTGGCTGCTCGAGACGAATGTCTTCGACTGGCACGGCGACGCATACGGCCGCATCATCACGGTCGAGTTCGTCGAACGCCTGAGAGGGGAGAAAAAGTTTTCCGGTCTTGAGGAACTCAAGGCCGCCATCGAATCCGACGCAGATCGTGCCCGCCGGATTCTCGGATGCGTTCAGCCCCTCGCCGACGCACCGCTTTCAGAAGGCATGAACCTTTAATTTTTTACCTGAAGAGCCCGAGGGGGCCAGGAGTATTGACCATGGCAAACGAAGCCGGATCCGCCGATACCAAGAAATATCCGCTCAACCTTCCCGACACGCCGTTCCCGATGCGCGGCAACCTGCCCAAGCGCGAACCGGAATGGATCAAGGAATGGGATGAGAAGCACATCTACCAACGCATCATCGACGCCCGCCGCGACGCCAAGAAGTTCATCCTTCATGACGGTCCTCCCTATGCCAACGGCAACATCCACGTCGGTCACGCCGTCAACAAGATCCTCAAGGACATGATCCTCAAGGAAAAGACCCTTGAGGGCTTCCAGGCTCCGTACGTTCCGGGCTGGGACTGCCACGGCATGCCGATTGAAGTGCAGATCGAAAAGATGCACGGTAAGAACCTCCCCGTCGACAAGATGCAGAGCCTTGCACGCGCCTACGCTCTTGAACAGAGCAAGCTCCAGCTTGCCGACTTCAAGCGCCTCGGCGTGCTCGGCGACTGGGACAACCCCTACCGCACGATGAAGTTCAAGAATGAGGCCGAGGAAATCCGCGCCCTCGCCACCGTCGTGAAGAAGGGCTACGTCTACCGAGGCCTCAAGCCCGTGAACTGGTGCTTTGACTGCCAGTCTGCTCTGGCCGAAGCCGAAGTCGAGTACAAGGACAAAAAGAGCCACACGATCGACGTCGCCTTCGAACTCTCCGACGAAGACCACGGCCGCGTTGAAGAAATCTTCGGCTGCAAGATCGAAAAGCCCTGCTTCAACGTCATCTGGACGACGACGCCGTGGACGATTCCCGCCAACCAGGCTCTCAACATGAATCCCGAGCTCGAGTACGGGCTCTACGACGTGGGCGACCGTCTCCTCATCCTCAGCACCGGCCTCGCCGAAGCCGCGCTTGAACGCTACGGTCTCAAGGGTGAAAAGGTTGCCGTTGCCATGGGCGACAAGTTCGAGCTCGTCCGCTTCCGTCACCCGCTCTGGCACATTCATGAAGGCTATCGCCGCTTCTCCCCGGTCTACCTTGCCGACTATGTCGACTCGACGGCCGGCACCGGCATCGTGCACTCCTCTCCCGCCTACGGCGTGGACGACTTCATCTCCTGCAAGAAGTACGGGATGACGAACGACCAGGTGCTCACCCCTGTGATGGGCGACGGCACCTACTCCGAATCTCTTCCGCTCTTTGGCGGCCTCAACATCTGGGCCGCGGCCGACAAGATCTGCGAAACGATCGCCGTTGCGGGCAACCTGCTCTCCCACGGCGCGATCGTTCACAGCTACATGCACTGCTGGCGCCACAAGACGCCGCTCATCTACCGCGCCACGAACCAGTGGTTCGTTCGCATGGACGCTCCGAACGCCGACACGCGCGGCGTGCTCGATACGAAGCCCAGCGACAAGTCTCTGCGTGAAGCGGCTCTCGAATGCGTCAAGGCCACGAAGTTCTTCCCGACCTGGGGCATCAACCGCCTCTACGCGATGATCGAAAACCGCCCCGACTGGTGCATTTCCCGCCAGCGCAACTGGGGTGTTCCGCTTCCCTTCTTCATGCACAAGGAAACGGGCGATCTGCATCCGCGCACCCTTGAAATCATGGAAGAAGTGGCCAAGATGGTCGAGGAAAAGGGCATCGAAGCCTGGGCCACGGCCAAGCCTGAAGACTTCCTTCCCGCCGATGAAGCCGCCAACTACGTGCGCTCCACCGACATTCTCGACGTTTGGTTCGACTCCGGCGTCACGCATTACACCGTGATGCGCGGCAGCCATGCCGGCGAGCTCGCCTGGCCGGCCGACCTCTACCTTGAAGGCTCCGACCAGCACCGCGGCTGGTTCCACTCCTCACTCCTCACGGGCACGATGATCGACGGCCGCGCCCCCTACAACATGCTGCTCACCCACGGCTTCGTCGTTGACGAAAAGGGCGAGAAGATGTCGAAGTCCAAGGGCAACGTCGTCCGTCCGCAGGAAGTGAACGAAAAGTTCGGCGCAGAAATTCTTCGCCTCTGGGTCGCCTCCACCGACTACTCCGGCGAACTTCGCCTCGGCCAGACGATTCTCAAGCGTGTTGTCGAAAGCTACCGCCGCGTGCGCAATACGCTGCGCTTCCTGCTTGCCAACACGTCCGACTTCGATGCTTCGAAGGATCTGGTTCCGGTCGAAAACCTTCTCGAGCTTGACCGCTGGGCTATCGCCTATACGGAAAAGTTCCAGAAGGAAATGCTTGCCGAATACAGCGAATTCCGCTTCCACAACGTCGTCTCCCTGCTCCAGACGTTCGCTTCGGCCGACCTCGGCAGCTTCTACCTCGACGTGCTCAAGGACCGTCTCTACACGACGGCGCCGGACTCCGCCGCCCGCCGCTCCGCACAGACCGCCCTCTGGTACATCACGAAGACGATCCTTCGCCTGATGGCCCCGATCCTCTCGTTCACGGCCGAAGAAGCCTTCAAGGTCTTCTCGCCCAACGAAAGCGAAACGATCTTCACGGAACGCTTCGAGCCGCTTCCTGAAGTGGCCGACGCCGAAGCCCTGCTCGCCAAGTGGGACGCCGTCCGCACGGTCCGCGCCGACCTGCAGAAGAAGATCGAAGAGCTCCGCGGCGAAGGCCTCGTCGGCTCCTCGCTCCAGGCCGTCGCCCGCATCGAGGCCGCTCCCGCCGTCTACGACGCTCTTGCGTCCCTCGGCGACGAGCTCCGCTTCGTGATGATCGTCTCCGCAGTCGAACTTGCGAAGTCCGCCGATGAGGAAACGCACTTCAGCGTTGTCGCCTCGAAGGAAGCCAAGTGCGAACGCTGCTGGCACTACGTGCCGGGCATCGGCAGCGATGCCGAACACCCGACGCTCTGCCCGCGTTGCGCAAGCAACCTCTTCGGCGCCGGTGAAAAGCGTCTCTTCGCCTGATGGTCCGTTCTGAGGAAGCACGCATGACGGACACCTCCGCCCGCCCGACGACCGCCAAATTCCTCGCCTGGCTTTGCCTTGGATTTTTCATCCTCGGCATCGATCAGGCGACGAAGATCTGGTTCGAGCTGAATTTCTCGCTCGGCGATGCCATGCCGGTCTGCCCCGGATTCAATCTGGTTCTGGCACACAACACCGGCGCGGCCTTTTCGTTCCTCGCCGACGCGGGCGGCTGGCAGCGATGGGCGTTTGCAATTCTTGCCGCCTGCGTGATCATCACCGTCATCGTGTTTCTCGCGCGCAACAGCCACCGCTCCCTGCTGAGTCTTTCGCTCACGCTCATTGCGGCAGGCGCACTGGGCAACATGATCGACCGCACGATCTACGGCTACGTCGTCGATTTTCTCGACTTCTACTGGCAGGGATGGCACTGGCCGGCCTTCAATGTCGCCGATATCGCCATATGCGGCGGCGCCCTCTTTCTGATCCTTGATGAACTGAGAAGCGGGCGAAGATAAGACTTTGCGGGCATCATGCCACCGTTCAACGGGCTCGGATTCGAAAAGATCCGAGCCCGTTTTCTTTGCCCCCGTCGTTCACCCAATACTTCCCTTGCAAGATTTTGTAGCGACGCCCCCGCACAATCGGCCTGCAAAGTACAATCAGCTTGAAAACCCTGTTCCTGCAACGTCCTTCTTACGCGCATTACGAATCTCCTATGGAACACTCCCTCCCCCTCATCTCGACTCTCGTCATCGCCTTCAGCCTTGCACTCGTGTTCGGCTTTCTGGCGGAGCGCCTCTTCAAGGCGCCGCCGCTTGTGGGCTACCTTCTCGCCGGCATCGCCGCCGGCAAATACACCCCCGGCGTCTTTGCCGACGCTTCGCTTGCCTACCAGCTGTCCGAAATCGGCGTCATGCTGCTGATGTTCGGCGTAGGCCTTCACTTCTCCGTACGAGACCTGATGAACGTTAAGGGCATCGCAGTTCCGGGCGCCGTACTCCAGATGTTCATCGCCACTCTGCTCGGCGGACTCGTTGCGCATTTCGTCTGGAAGTGGCATTGGGGAGACGCGCTCGTTCTCGGCATGTGCCTTTCCTGCGCCTCGACGGTCGTGCTCCTGAAGGCTCTTGAGGTGAGGGGCATTCTTCAAAGCATGGACGGTCAGATTGCCGTCGGCTGGCTTGTGGTTGAAGACGTTGCCACGGTGCTCATTCTCGTGCTTCTGCCTCCGCTTGCCGGTCTTCTCGGCTCCGACGCAGCGCCCGGCATCACGGGCAAGGACATTGCCGTTCAAATTGCCATTACGATCGGCAACGTCATCGCCTTCATCGCCGTCATGATGCTGGTCGGCCGCCGAGCTCTTCCGTGGCTCATGGCTCAGGTGGCCCGTACAGGCTCCCGTGAACTCTTCACGCTGTTCGTGCTTGCCGTTGCCGTCGGCATCGCCTACGGAGCTTCCGCCATCTTCAACGTGAGCTTCGCCCTCGGCGCCTTCTTTGCCGGCATGGTGATGCGCGAATCCAAGTTTGCCCATCGCGCGGCAACCGAATCCCTGCCGCTTCAGGATGCCTTCTCCGTGCTCTTCTTCGTCGGCGTCGGCATGCTCTTTGACTGGCACATTCTCGTGGAGGCTCCGTTCTCCGTGCTTACCGTGCTGCTCATCATCATGCTCGGCAAGAGCATCGCAGCCTTCGGCCTCGTCTATGCGCTGCGATATCCGCTGCACACGGCCATCACGGTCGCGGCCTCTCTTGCACAGATCGGCGAATTCTCGTTCATTCTCGTCTGTCAGGCTCAGGGACTCGGTCTGGCAACCGCCTACACCGTCAACCTCATCGTAGCCGCCGCCATTTTGTCGATTGCCCTCAATCCGGTCGTCTTCAGCTTCATTCCCGCCATCAGCAGAGAAATGACGTCCCGCTGGGCATGGGCACGAACCGCCGCGCTTCGCGAGGCACCCTTCGAGCGAGTCTCCGAAGAAACGCCTGTTGAAATTCTCCACAATCAGATCGTCATGACCGGCAAGAGCCGTCTGCTTCTTCCGCTGGCCACCGAACTTTACAAGACCGGAACGGCCGTGGTAGCCATCGTGCAGGACCACGATCTCGCCACCAAGCTCGACGAGCTGGAAGTCACGGTCATCGTTGGCGATCCCACCGATCCGCAGTCCATGATCGCGGCTCATCTCAAGAATGCCGGCATGCTGATGATTCTCGACAATTCGACCACATCGCTACGCATTGCCGAAGCCGCCCGTGCGGTAAAGGGCGATACGCCCATCACGATCGTGTCACCTGATCCCGGCATCTGGACCGACGTGCCCGGCATTGACGGCGTGAGATTCGTCAACAGCTACGACTGTGCAGCCGAGAAGATCACTCTCGACGTGAATCAGGCCTTTACCGAACACGCTCCCGTCGGCATCATCATCAATAAAAAGCTTGCCGAAGCGGCCGCTCGTGAAGAAGAACGAACCGAAGCTGCCGAAGCCAAGGCCGAAGACGTTTCTGTCGAAGAAACTCCCCTTCAACCTGCGGCTGACTCGCCGGTGAAAACCGAAGAAGCACCTGCCTCTCCGGCTCCCGAGGCACCGATTCATCAGGATGCCGTCCCGGCTGACAACGCCGTCACCCCATCCAATGAATCACCCTCCCAAGAATCGAATGACGGCAGCGAGGCTCTATCCGACAAACCTTTGGAAGAAAAGGCTCCCAAAGCCGATGCTTCTCAGGAAAACAATCCGCCGGAAGCCAACCGCAAGCGCTCGGGCTTTTTCAGCTTCTTCAACCGCAAATAACGCCTGCCTCATCCGCTAAAATGATCCAACGCGGTCTTCACTTTCCGTGAAGGCCGCGTTTTTTCTTTTGGAGACTCTCATGACAACACTGCGAAGCGTCACGCTGGCCGTGACGGGCGGAATCGCCGCCTACAAATGCTGCGAACTCGTTCGCGGCCTCAAAAAGGCCGGCATAGACGTGCGCGTTGCCATGACGGAGCATGCAACCGCCTTCGTCGGTCCCGTTACCTTCGAAGCGCTGACCGGACATCCCGTCGCACTCACGGAATGGGCTCCGGGTCCTCAGGGCTCCATGCCTCACATCGAGCTCAATCGCTCCAGCGACCTGCTCATCGTGATGCCCGCCACTGCGAACATCATTGCCAAGGCCGCCCGCGGCATTGCCGACGACCTCGTCTCCACCATGATCGCGGCAAGACGCCAGCCCGTTCTGTTCGTACCCGCCATGAACCGCTTCATGTGGGAAAATCCTGCGAACCTTAGGAATGTCGAGCAGCTCCGTCGCGACGGCGCCCTCTTTGCAGGTCCCGCCTGCGGCTTCCAAGCCTGCGGCGATGTCGGCGCCGGCCGCATGATCGAGCCTTCTGAAGTCCTCGATCTGCTGCCCGGTCTTCTTTCTCCGAAGCCCCTCGCCGGCAGGCACATGATCGTGACAGCCGGTCCCACGTTCGAACCCATTGACGATGTTCGCGGCATAACCAACCGAAGCTCCGGACTTCAGGGCTTTGAAATTGCCCGCGCCGCCCGCGATGCAGGCGCCGACGTAACGCTCATCTCCGGTCCCGTCACGCTTTCCACGCCTTTCGGCGTTTCCCGCATCGACGTCACCACGGCTGCCGAGATGCTTTCCGCAGTTGAAAACGTTCTGGACACGACCAGCGCAGATGTCTTTGTCGGCGTCGCTGCTGTTGCCGACTGGCGCGTTGCCAATGCCGTACATGGCAAAATGAAGAAAACAGACGGCTGTCTTCCCGAGCTTTGCTTTGAAGAAAATCCTGACATTCTCCGTACAATCGGCGAGCGAACCGACGTCAGGATCAAAGTCGGATTTGCAGCCGAAGCCGAAAATCTCGAGTCCTACGCGAGAGGCAAGTGTCTCTCAAAACACGCCGACCTGATCGTCGGCAATGTGGCGCGAAGCGCCATCGGCAGTCCTGACAACAGCGTCCTCTTCGTGACGCCCGACAAGACCGAAGCCTACGGCCCCGCCTCCAAGCGTGAAGTCGCCCTCGAGCTTGTCAGCCGCATTGCCAACCTGATCAATTCCTAACCACATCCCTGAAGAACCATGCAGATTGACGTCAAAATTCTCGATGAACGCATGCGCGAGCGCATGCCCGCCTATGCCACCTCCGGCAGCGCCGGCCTTGACCTTCGCGCCCTTCTGGACGAACCGATCGTCATCAACCCCGGAGAAACCGTTCTGGTGCGCACCGGCCTCGCCATTCACATCGGCGACCCCGGCTACGCAGCCCTGATTCTCCCCCGATCCGGTCTCGGTCACAAAAAGGGCATCGTGCTCGGCAACCTTGTCGGTCTCATCGACAGCGACTATCAGGGCGAACTGATGATCTCGACCTGGAACCGAGGCCAAGCCCCCTTCACGCTCGAACCCTTCGAACGTCTGGCCCAGCTCATGATCGTTCCCGTCATGCAGGCGAACTTCAACATCGTCGACGACTTCGACAAGAGCGAGCGCGGCGAAGGCGGCTTCGGCTCCACCGGCCGCGCCTAATCACTTCAACCCCTAATCGGGTAGAGAGTGTCCTTACGGACACTCCCTCCCACACCGCAGTGCTCAATCAGTACTGAGCGTTCGGACATGCCGTTCGGCATCCGGCGGTTTCCGAGTTAGGAACTGCGCGTAAATTAATTATACGTTAGCTCGTTAGGCTTGCCGGGGCAAATGACATAGTTCCAATCACCTCGCCAGGCTTTA
>CAKQKT010000015.1 GCA_934249275.1 uncultured Sutterella sp.
CTGCGAACTCATCGAAGGTTCCGGCCTTGCCTGCACCAACACGACCGACGTTGAAGTCATTCGCGAAGAAGCCAAGAAGCTCCTCGCCGCCGGCGCCGAACTTCTTCTTCCGGTCTGCGGCCGCGTTGCCGGCGCTTCCCAGAAGCTCATCGCCGAAGGCCTCCCCATCGTCGACCTTCTCACGACCGCCGCTCACAAGGCGATCGACGAAACCCCGGTTCGCCTGCCGAAGCCCTTCAAGATCGGCCTTATCGGCGGTCTCGGCCCGGCCGCAACGGTTGACCTCTATGACAAGATCGTGAAGGCCACACCCGCCAAGAACGACCAGGAACACTTCAAGCTCGTCGTCGAACAGAATCCGCAGATTCCCGACCGCACGGCCTGCCTCCTCAAGGGCGGCGTCGACCCGACGCTTGCCATGTACGGCTGCGCCCGCCGTCTCCAGAAGGACGGCTGCGACGCCGTGATCGTGCCCTGCAACACGGCTCACGCCTTCGTTCCCTATCTTGAACGCCACCTTGACATCCCCTTCATCAACATGCAGGTTGCTACGATGGAGGAAATCAAGGCCAAGCTCGGCGACAAGGCCCGCATCGGCCTCCTCGCCACCTCCGGCACGGTCCAGACCGGCATCTACAGCGAAAAGGCCAAGGCTCTCAACCTCCCGCTCTTCGTCCCTGACGAAAAGCATCAGGAACTCGTGATGGCCGCCATCTACGGCCCGCTCGGCGCCAAGGCCGGCTACACCGACGGCCAGTGCCACGATGACCTCTGCGCCGCCGCCGAATACCTCGTCAAGACCTACGACTGCAACTGCCTGATTCTCGGCTGCACCGAACTCCCGCTCATTCTCCATGAATGCGACGACTTCGAATGCGCCGGCAAGACGGTCAGCCTCGTCGACCCGACCTCCGCGCTCGCCCGCAAGGTCGCGCGCATCGCCATCGAAACCAACAAGGCTCGCGGCACGCGCTAATCCTCATTAATCACGCCTTATCGGCGTGATGCCCAGCCAAACGGCCGTCCGATCATCCGGGCGGCCGTTTTTTCGTCTGCATTCCGACAAGTCTCGAACCTTGATCCTAACTCGCGGTTAAAATCAAATGGCAAGCACCGAGCCCGCACCGGTCCAGTCGACGTCGTCGAATCGGCGCGCGAGCTCCGCAGCGGCCTTGAAGCCCGTGCAGTGATTCACTCGCCAGCGTCGAACCGGAATCTTCGAAAGCGCATCCATCCAAACCGGAAGCTCTTCCGGACGAGCGCCGCTCAAGTGCGTTCCGCCCGTCACGGCGTCGAAGGACTCGATGCCGAACTTTTTCATCGCGTAGTTCAATATATTCGGAAGTCCCGCATGAGCACACCCGAGCACAACAGACCAGCCGCTGTCCCCTCTCACGAGGAGAGAGACGTCGTCCGCGAAGGTGTCCGGGATCTTTTCACCGGCGGATCCAGTCTCGAACATGTTGTCGAAGACGATGAACTTCGGATCACGTTCGGACTCGGGAACGGTGAAGGCAATCACCTCGGGAAGGATGTGAACGCCTCCCTCGACAGGCGTAATGGGGAGTGCAGCGAAGAGCGGACCGCCGCCGCTCGCACGAGACGCGTCCGCGTCACCCCAGCGCAGGCGCGCGATCTCTCGCGACGCCCAAAGCTTTGCCGACGGTGCCACGCGGAGGATATCCGCGAGGCCAGACGCATGATCGAAGTGGCCGTGGGAAAGCGCGACATTCTCAATCCTCTCAGGACGAATGCCGAGCGCTCGAAGATTATGAAGAAGAACGTGAAGAATCCCGCCGGTGTCCCAGAGCAGATTTCCGGAAGGCGTCTCGATGAAGACCGAAAAGCCCCACTCGGCGTAGAGTCCCTGCCTCTGGCAGAAGTTGTCGACAACGATCGTGGCGCGGTTCATGAGCATTCCTCCCTAATTCCGGTGAAGACCGGCGGCGATCTTGCCGAATCGACTCAAGCCGATCGCCGCTCCACACTCCACTATAGCGCCGAAGACCTCGAGAACTCCACGCCCATTCCGCCCGACCCGCCCTTCCGGGCCGTCAAGCAGCTTCTGGCACTCCTCGGCGCCCTGCTCGCAGGCGTCGCCGCAGGCCTCATCGTTCCCGTTCTTGCCGGCTTCGGCGAGCGAGGCCTTGCCATCGGGATCGCCACCACGGCGCTCATTCTTCTGGGAATCGGCATTCACGACCAGGTCAAGGATCCGGACAACCGCAGCGGCATGCGATTCATCCTGGCCGGCCTCGCCTGCGTCTTCCTTCTCATCGTCGTTCTCATTTAATGCCGTCAGTTACGGCTAACAATCCGCTCCTATATTTGAATGGTTTTCGGACCATCTTTGGGAGAGACTATTTTGAAACTTATTCTGGCAGCCGCCGCACTCGCCGCGGCTCTTTCCTGCAGCGCCGCCGGCACTCAGGATCTTCAGGCCCACGGCGAGCAATACTTCCGCATCTTCAGCATCCTGCCCGACGGACAGGGCATCCTCGCGCGCCGCTGCACCAAGCTCACGCAAAGCGGCCTCTGCGTCGGCTCGCCCGTTCTTCTTCCGGCCGACGCCGTCAAGGCACCCGCCCCGGACAAGATCGTCCGCCTTGCCGATCCCAAGGAGAACGGCTGGCATACGCTTCAGCACGACAACGGACAAAAGAAGACCGTCATGAAGATGACGGGCAAGGAAATGGCCGAGTAGCCGTTTCAGCAAGCTTCCGTCAAACGGGCCGTCCTCCTCGGCGAAGGGCCCGTTTTCTGCGTCCTTACGGAATCCGGATACAAAAACGCCCCGAAACATGAGGAGACGTTTCGAGGCGTGCTTGTAAAAACAGCAAACGGTCTGCCGAACCACCAGCAGACCGTTGCTTTTCCAACCTATGAAGCTTCAGAGGACCAGTCCGAAGCTTCCGAGCATCAAACCGGACCAGGGCTTGATGCGATGCACAAGCTCCAGGGGACCAGCCCGGCTGCCGAAGGCAGGCGCTTGCGCATTTGTTTCTTGTCCGGGGGACTTGAAACTCGAAGTATCGTCGGGAGGAGAGACTGTCCGACGACTTCTTTCTGATGCAGCGGCCAAAGGAGAAAAATGCCGCCCCATCGCGAGAACTAAGAAGAACCCTTAAGGGTTACTCCCTGCTCAACACAGAACGAAGTATATACGGATTTACCCCATAAGGAAACCCCTTATGGATTTTTTTTACATCATTCCCCGATCCAAGATGTAACAAATTATTGCCATATGATTTTCATATCCGCTTAAACCGCCTCCCTTTCCCTGCAGCAGTGTGAAACGCATTGTTTTCACCTCTAACGCCGACACTTTCATCTATTGACAGCGGCCCTCAAGCATCGCAGCCATCTTCGTCAGATCGTCGCCTATAGTTGGTTGCGTTCTACTTCACGCCAAGGTTCGCCTCCTTTGCATTGCTTCCGAAAGTGAGTCGAAATTTCTTTCATCTTTCGCAAAGGTTGTGCGAATAACGCTTCTTTTCCTTTGAAGGTGCATTTACAATGTCTTTGAACGCAGGGAATTTTTCCCCGCCTATTCACGGGATGCCGGCAACGGCCTCCCGCCTCCGGCGCTCCGCAGGGGCGGGATCCGTAACGGGCCGATGCCGTCGTCTCCGCATACAGGAGGTTTGCATATGACAACAACGACATGCAGCTGGAGGCCCTATCGCGTCGCTTTGCGCACTCAGGAGTGCCGTGGCGTCATCAGTCTCTACCTCGAACCGACGGACGGAAAGGCTCCGCCGGCATTTGCAGCCGGCCAGTACGTCGATCTCCGCATGCCCGGCGTCGAACCGCACGCGTTCTTCCTTGTCGGCCCGAGCGGCGACCCTCTCGTCAGGCTCACCATCGAAGTGGGCGACGAGCCCTTCCTCGGCGAAGTCGGCCGCATTGCCAAGCTCAAGCTCGGCGACGCCGTCGAGCTCTCCGAACCCAAGGGCGAACTCGCAATCGAACCCGGTGAAACGCCCGTCGTCATCATGTGCGAGAACATCGGCTGCGTCGTGGCGCACGCATTCCTCTCTGAAATGGCCGTTGCCTCGCCCGCACGTCCCGTTCGCGTTCTCTGCCAGGTCCCCAACGGCACCCGCATGCTGATGCGCGCTGAACTCAAGAAGCTCGTCGAGCTGATGCCCAATGCCGGCCTCGCCATCTTCTTCGCCGCCCCCTTCACCACTGACACGGCCGGCAAGGACTACGAAGTCGCAGGCCCCATCACCGTCGCCAACTCCCGAAGCGTTTGCGTCAACCCCGATGCGGACTTCTACATCGTCGGCTGCAAGGACTTCACGGACAAGCTCCATGCCGATCTGATCAACCTCGGCATCATCCACTCCCGCATCCACGTTCAGGTTCTGTAAGAACCCGGCGCAACTCGGCGGCGAGGCAATTAACGCGCACATTGCCTCCAGCCGAGTCTGAATTTGCAGTCTCTTTCACAGGGATTTTCCCCGAAAGGGACTGCACAACGCAGTCGACAAGAGATATACTTTTTTAAATTAGCTCTGGGCGAGTTGCATAATTGCTCGCCCGGACGTCCTCATCCGACAGGACTGCGTCATGCTTATCTCCCGATTCACCGACCTGAGCCTGCGTGTTCTGATGTATCTCACATACACGGACCGCGACACCCTCGTCACCGTCAACGAACTGTCCGAACGACTCCATTGGTCCCGCAACCACATGGGCAGGATCGTTTACTTCATGAGCACCAAGGGATGGGTGGAAACGCACCGCGGCAGGTTTGGCGGAATAACTCTCAAGCACAAGCCGTCCGAATACCGCATCGGCGACCTCGTGCAGATTCTTGAAGAACAGGGCGACCTCATCGACTGCTTGAACCCTCGGAGTGCACTTTTGCCGGCCACTGCCGCATACGCGATCTCATGCGCGAGGCCGCTTGCGACTTCTACGCCCGGCTCAACACGGCCACGCTCGAAACGCTGACGCAGGACGACGACGTCCGCCAGGCCATTGCCGAACTCAATGAACCTTCGAAAGTCTCCAGCAAGCCCTCCGGCAATTCCCTTATTCGCCAGATGCAGGAACGCCTGCATAAGAGCTAGATTTTTCGGTTCATCCAAACACGAAAACCCCGTCGTCGCCAGCGGGGTTTCGTTTTTTTCAAGCTTTCTCTAGACAATGAAGAATCGAGCGGAAACGCCGAACACTTCTGCGAGCTTCGTTGCAAATTCCGGTGGTATGGACCGAACGCCCTGCTCCATGTCGGACACTCGAACCTGATTCGTGCCGAGCTGCTCGGCAAGGGCCTTCTGAGACAGCCCCATCTCCTTTCTCAGTTTTTTCAGCATCGGTCCCGGAGGAAGATCGGGCTCAGCCTCGGGCACGCCGATCGTAACGACGGATTCGCCGAGAAGAAGCATCATGGTTTCAAGATGCTTTCGAACCGCATCAGCCCTGTCGGCAGGCACGCTCACCCTGAACACCGTGTCCGCGCCGACGCGCTCTTCCATAATCGCCCTCATCGGAGCCCCCTCTCTTTCTCACAATTTGCAACCTTCGGTTCGCCGCCGGCGAAACGTCTTCGCGCTATTCTACCCATATCAAGGCGAACGCCCCGCCCTCGGGACGCGCCGCTCAAAGAGAATTCAAGATGAACAAGAAGTCACTCAGCGACCTGCGCCGCGAAGTCTCCAGCATGACGGACGAGCTTCGCCGCGAAATCAAGGAACACGTCTCCGAGATTCGAGAAAACATCGACCTGCATGTCACGCGCCTGCGCACCGAAATGGAGGACGTCCGGGATGAATTGGAAAAGCGCTTCGGCACGGACGACTCGCACGTCGTTTTTCGTGCGCTCCCCAAGCCTCGCCGCCTCGACATGCCGCTTACTGAAGTTCTGCAACAGAGGCAGACCCGCCGCACCTTCAGCGACGAGCCGCTCTCGGACCTCGACATGGCGACGATTCTCTGGGCCGCCGACGGCATCAACCGCCCGAACGGCCGCCGCACGACGCCGTCCGCACTCGACTGGCGCGAGACCGACATTTATCTTCTGAAGAGAAACGGCATCTGGCGCTGGGTTCCGGAAAAGAACGGCCTTCTCTTCTGCGACCTTTCCGACCTTCGCGACGAAACCTTCTTTGCCGCCCCCTATCTCAAGGTCGCGCCCGTGCACATCGTCTACGTCTCCAATCGCGCGCGCACCGAAACGCTCATCTCACGACTGGGCGAAAGCGTCGTGGAAAAGCTCAAGCACACGAACTGGACGCCCGAAAAGCTCGAGGAAATGCGCACCCGCAGCATGATCCTCGACGTCGGCGCCAAGATTCAGGCGGTCTACATGGCTGCAGCGGCCATGAACCTCTCCTGCGTCGCACGCACCGGCTTTGACGCCCGCCACGTCGAACGCATCCTGCGTCTGCAAAAGGGTGAATCCGTCGTCGCCATTCAAACCATCGGCTACCACCCGAAGTCGATTCTCGACACAGTCAAGTAGCGACGCGACTCACGCTTCCTCAGCCTCGAGGACGCCCAACAGTCTTGCCTCGCTTCTTGCCGCATCAGCCACGAGCCCCCTCACCCACTGAAGGAAGGGGTCCGTGTGGGTGCAGTGGTGCCAGACAAGTCTCGGCTCGAAGGGCGGGGTCTCCTCGGGCATCGGAAGAATCCTGAACCGGAACTGCGTGTCCTTCATGAAGCGCCTGAGCGTGATCAGCGGCCCTTCAAAAGTAAAGTCCGTTCTGGCCAGCACATAGGGAACCGTCAGGAAGTACGGCACCGTCACGCCGAGCCTGCGTCCGTCCGCCCCCCATGCCGCGCCGTCCCGATTGCCGATATTGACGCCCACGGCGGGCCAGCGGTTGAGAAGCTCCCACGTCATGACGCCGTCCCGCTCCCAGGCCTCGATGACAGGATGGCCCTCTCTCACGAGAATGCCCTTCTTGGATCGATAAAGCTTGAGCGAGTGAAAATCAGGCGGGAGCTCGGGCGCCGGGAAGAAGGCCATGTCCGCCTCATTGTCGCGGAGCCTTTCAAGCACGTTGACATCAAGCGGTTCGATCGCAAGGCGGCTGCCGGGCACCTCCCTGTAAAAGTGCTCGACCGCGGCGCTCAGCAGCGTCGCGATGCCGTTGTCAGCCGAAATGATCCGCACGATGCGGCTCGTATCCCGCAAATCCGTCGGATCCGGATTGAGAAGCCGTCTTGTCTGCATCACCAGATCGGCCAGCCGGTCGCGAAGCTCCCGCATTCGCACCGTCGGAAGCATTAGAAGGCCCGAGCGCACGAAAAGCTCGTCGGAAAAAATCTCTCTTGCATGAGCAAGCCGGCGCGATGCGGCCCCCATGCTCAGCTCCAATCTGGAAGCTGTCTGCGTAAGACTCTGCGTATCGTAGAGAACCAGCAGAAAACGCATGTCCTCGAACGAGAGATCGATTGTGTCCTTTTCAGCTTTGGTCATGGCCGTCTTGAGATCCTTTACTTCGTACGACCGGCAGCATGCCGCGTCCGTCCGAAAAGTATCGCATTTTTGCCCTGTCTTACGCCTCGCAACACAATTTTCCCATCCGAACAAATCCCTACGGACACAGCGGTCCCCACAACTTTAAAATGACAGAATTGCCTCCCGCTTACTGCGAGCGGCTCAATTCTGACCGGCGGCGAGTGACTCGCCGCAAAGACCAATGGAGATATTTGTCATGTGGGATCGTCTTCTTAAGAACGCTCGCGTTGTGGACCCGGTTAACGACCGCGACGGCATTATGGACGTGGCCATCAAGGACGGCCGAATCGCCGCCGTCGGCGTCGACCTTCAGGGTGAAGCCGCTGAAGTCGAGGACCTGTCCGGTCTCGTGTTGATGCCCGGCCTCATCGACTCGCATCTGCATCTCGGCAGCATGTTCGGCTCCTCCTACGGCACGCGCATGGCCGCTGCCGCCGGCGTGACGACCTGCCTCGACATGGCCGGTCCCGCCGACGAAATCCTTGAAACCTCGAAGACCTGCGGCTCCGGCATCAACGTCGCCATGCTCGAAGGCTTCTCCCCGATGGTTCACTGCGGCACGGAAACCCCGACCCGCGAACAGCTCGAAAAGTTCGTTCAGGAAAGCCTTGAAAAGGGCGCCATCGGCGTCAAGATCATGGGCGGCCACTGGCCTCTGCCTCTTGAAACGAGCCGCGAGCTCGTCAAGACGGCCAACGACATGAACGCCTACGTCGCCTGGCATGCCGGCTCCCACACCGCCGGCTCCAACATCCTCGGCATGCGCGAGGTGATCGAAGCCGCCAAGGGCCAGCGCCTCCATCTCGCCCACATCAACGCCTACTGCCGAGGCCGCGTCAATCCGGTCGGCGAAGAAGCTCAGGAAGCCATCGAAATGCTCCGCGCCAACCCGAATCTCTGGTGCGAAGCCTATGCAAGCCCGAACAACGGCACCGTGCTTGACGTCGACGACGAAGGCCAGATCATCGACCACGTCACCCGCACCTGCCTCGAAACCTTCGGCCTCACCCCCGACGCCGCCGGCATGCGCGAAGCCTTCCTGACGCACCGCTGCTTCGCAATCGCCGACAACGGCTTCATGTCCGAGCTCGTCGAAGGCGAAGCCGCTCTCGAGCTCTGGGAAAAGCAGGGCCGCAAGGGCGCCGGCAGCTTCCCGGTCAACCCGGCTCTCTCCCGCTTCATGGTCGCCACGGCCAAGCGCGAAGACGGCTCCTTCGTGGTCGACGCCATCTCCACGGACGGCGGCTGCATCCCGCGCAACGTCACGATCTCGGTCGGTCTCTCCCTCGTCAAGTTCGGCGGCCTCACGCTCCCCGAATTCGTCGTCAAGACCTCCGTCAACCCGGCCCGCCACCTCCGTCTGCATGACCGCGGCCATCTGACCGACGGCGCCGCCGCCGACATCACCGTCTTCGACTTCGACCGCCAGAAGGCCGTCGAAACGATCGTCGCCGGCAAGTCCGTCATGAAGGACGGCAAGATCCTCGGCTCCGGCATCACGCTCATCACGACGAAGGCCGGCATCCCCGCCGCCGAACGCAACGGCTTCAAGTGGATCGAAACCGAGTTCGAAAGCCCCGAACCCGAACGCTACGTTCCGTAATCTGCTTTTAGCTCAGCTGCTCTGAAAAGCCGCCGCAGGCCCGTCCTGCGGCGGCTTTTCATTTGTTTCCAACGGCTTCGACAAAAACGTTCCCGAGTACAATCCCAATCATCAACATCCTCTTTCGGAGAGCACCATGCGCGCCGTTGTCTTATCCGCCATTCTTGCCAGCGCCGTTCTGACGGGCTGCTCGACCTATGTCACGGTCGTCTCCGAACCCGAAGGCGCGCTCATTACGGATTTCACGGGAAGCGTCGTCTACGGCTACGCGCCGCTTGATGTCGAATTCGATACGGACAACCTCAGAAAAGGCGCACATCCCGGTGAATGCGCCCGGATTCCGGGCTTTGCCGCCAAATGGCCGAGCGGCGCCGCCGCATCAAGCGCCTCTCCTCTTCCAGTCTGCGATCTGCGTCACGGCATGACCGTGACGATCCCGCGTCCCGAATCCGCTCCCGGCCTCGAACAGGATCTCACCTGGGCGCTTCAGCGAGCGCAGAAGCGCGCGCGGGACGCCGAAGAGGAGCGCGACCGCATGCGCCTCTACATGAACGACGGCTGGTTCTGGGGCCCGGGCTTCGGTCCCTGGGTGCGCTAGCGGCCGCCGGGTCCGAGGCCCGTGTCATAATGGCTTTTTTCCACTGGAATTCGGACTCATCATGCTCAAAGGCAAAAAGGCGGTCATCTTCGACCTTGACGGCACGCTCATCGACTCTCTCGGCATTTGGAATGCCGTTGACATGCAGCTCGTCAAAAATCTCGGCCGGCCGCAGCTTGCCGACACGCCCGAAGTTCTCGCCCGCTTTCGCGAAGAAGCGCTCGTGCGGCATGCCCGCGAATCCAATCCCTACGTCGGCTTCTGCGCCGATCTCGCAGAACTCTGCCAAAGCAGTCTTTCCGGCACGGAAGTTCATCAGGAGCGCTACCGCATCTCCCGTGCGCTCCTCAAGTCGGACGTGCATCTGAAGCCCGGCGCCGCAGCCTTCGTGAAGCTTCTCTCCGAACGCGGCTTCAAGCTCGCCGTCGCCACCACGACCAAGCGCGCCAACATCGACATCTACGCAAACAGCAATCCGCACATTGCGCCTGAGCTGCCCTTCGACAGCATCTTCGACGTCATCCTTACGCGCGAAGCCGTCGAGCACATCAAGCCCGATCCCGAGATCTATCAACTCGCCCTTGAAAAGCTCGGCGTTGCCCTGCACGAAGCGCTTGTCTTCGAGGACTCCCTGCCCGGTCTTCAGGCTGCGCATGCGGCCGGCATCCAGACCGTCGTCGTTCGCGACCGCTGGTCCGATCCGGATCGTGACAGGCTCGTCAGAGAGGCCGAAGCGCACATAGACAGCCTTGCCGAAGCGCCGGCAATCTGCGGCTTTGCACCCTGTTGAGGCATCTTTTATAAGCCTGCGGCTCTGCCGATTCCGGCGAAATTAAAAAGGAATGCGAAACCCGTCGATAAGGCGCTAAAATGGTTTCAGAAACACCTTACAACAAACATACAGGAGGTTTTTCCATGCGCATTCTTCTTCCCGTTGACGGAAGCCGGCACAGCCGAAACGCTCTTCGCTTCCTGGCCGCCCGCCAGGCTCTCTCTCCCGACACCGAAGCCACCGTTGAACTTCTCAACGTGCAGCACTCGGTTCCGGAGGCCGTGATCAATGCACTCGGTCTCGAATCCTTCCGTGAGGCATGCCAGAACGAAGGCAAGAAGATCATCGAATCCATGCGTGAAGACGCCGGTTCGCTTGATGTTCGTGAAAAGGTCGAGGGCGGCGAATTCGCCCCGGTCATTGCCCGCGAGGCCGACCATATGGATGCGGACCTCATCGTCATGGGCTGCCGCGGCCTCTCCGCCATGGAAGGCCTCTTCGTCGGCAGCGTCTCCGCCAAGGTGATCAGCCTCACGAAGCGCCCGCTCCTGCTCGTGCGCGACAAGATTCCGGAAGGCCCGATGCGCGTCGGCATCTGCGTCGACTACTCCGACTACGCTCATGCCGCTGCCGAATTCGTCGTCAACCAGCGCGAATTCTTCGGCCAGGACGCCGTCTTTGAAGTCATCAACGTTTCCGACACGCTCGAATCCTTTCATCAGGCCGTCGAACCCGTCATGAGCATTTTCGAAGACGCCAAGATCCCGGCCGAACGCGTGCACCTCAAGGGCAACGTCGGCGAAGCGATCTGCACGCACGCCGCAGAAGGCCTCGACATGCTCGTCATCGGCTCTCACGGCTACGGCAACTTCCGCGCCGCCTTCATGGGCTCCACCGCCATGCGAATCACCGCCGGCTGCGAAGTTCCCCTGCTTGTGCTGAAAGCCTGATTCTCTTTTGACCTTCTGACAGAAAAAGCCGATCAATTTTGATCGGCTTTTTCCTTTCCGGCACTCGGAATTCCGAGCGATTACATCTTTCGTCCCCAGAAGAAATAGACGCCCCAGCCTTCGTCCATCGTGCGGCCGGCCATCAGATAGATGGGCCCCACGATGCTGTCGACGCCCACATATCCGCCGAAGGCCTGGTGCCAGTCGCTGTCTCCCGAATCGCCCTTCTCGCCGTGGTTGTAGGCGCGGCCGGCTTCAGCCGAGGCGCCGAGCCAGATCTTGCGCTGATCCGTCCCGAGCCAGTCGGAGATGTTTCGCGAAACACGGACGGAGCCCAGCTGAATGTTGGAGCCCGTCCAACGGCCGTAGGGGCTGCCGGTAAGCTCGAAGGCGCCGCCGATCGAGAAGATGTTCGGAATGGCCGAGCGACCCATCTTGCCTGAGAGCAGCGTCGTCCAGCGGCCGTAGGTGATCGGCACATAGAAGCTTGCTTCATAGATGTTCTTGTAGCCCGAGCCGTCCGTATCGAAGATGCGCTCTCCCGTCAGGCTCACGCGATAGCCCTTCGTCGGGAAATTGACGCTGTCAAGCGTATCGAGCAGAAGCTCCCCGCTCACAAAGGGCGATTCGAATTCCGGCGCCGAATAGTTCGGCAGACCGATCGTGCGGTTCGTGTCCTGCGTGAAGTAGCCGCCGGCCAGACGAACGTAGCCCAGACGATCGATGGCGTAGCCGAGGCCCACCTGGCTCGTGATGACCCGGTTCTTGTAGCGTGCGACGGCCTCGCCGTTTTCGTAGACATTGAACGGCTTGACCGAATACTCGACGCTCGCATTGGTGAACCAGTCGGATCCCGGCCCAAGCGGCTGATAGAACTCAACGGAGGCGCGCCGATCCTTGCCGGCCTGAATATCGCTGCGAAGCTCTGCGCCCCACGGATTGAGCCAGCCCCAGGTATGGGCAAGGAGCACGGTGAACGCATGCTCGTCCCGGAAGTCGGTCTCAAGCGATCCGCCAAGGCGAATGCTCGAATAACCGGGCTTCTTCTCCTTGGGCTCGAGAACGAGGACCTCCGTTCCGTTCGGGCCCGGCTCGAAGCGGTATCGCACCGAGCTGTATGCGCCGTCCGCCCAGACCCGGCGGCTTGCCGCCTCAATCTCTGCAGTCGTAACGGGGCGCGACGTGTCGATCTTCGCCTCGTTCAAAATGGCTTCCGGATTCGCAACCTGAAGTCCCTCAACCCTGACGGAGGCAATGTGATGCGTTTCGCGGCTCGTGGTCGGCATGATGGCGGCCTGTCGATTGACATCCCAAGCCGCCCACTGCGAGTGTTCGCGGGAGGCAAAGCGCTTGAGCCTGCCCTTGGCCTTCAGAGCAGCCTCATGGCCGCGCTCGATGATCTTGTCGCTCTTCTTGAGGTCTGCGCTCGTAAAGTCATCAAGGTCGGGCGTAATGAGAATGTCCTCGGGGCCGAGGTCTGCAAGCGACTTTCTCACGTTCTGCTCGGTGAGCAGATTCACCATCTGCGCCATCACCGTCACAACGTTGCCGAGCTCCTCGCGCTTGAGAAGCGGCGTTCCCACGTTCACTGCAATGATGACGTCAGCGCCCATCTCGCGGGCGAGCGACACGGGCAGGTTGTCGAGAAGCCCGCCGTCCACGAGCATGCGGCCGTGAATCTGAACGGGAGCGAACACGCCGGGAAGCGACATCGAGGCGCGCATGGCCATGCCGAGGCTCACGTCCTTCTGCAACACCACGCGCTCGCCCGTAACAAGGTCGGTCGCAATGGCGCCGAACGGAATGGCAAGATTGGAAAGATCGCTGACGTGGTTTGCGGGCCCGGTCTTCTCATTGAGGAAAAGGTCGAGCTCTTCGGACGGAACAACGCTGTCGGGAAGCTTGACGCGTCCGTCCCTGCCGAATTCGATGCCAGAAACCGCAAGATTCTTGTAGTCATCCACCTTGAGGCGCCAGGGCAGATCCTTGCGGTCGGCACGCGGCGCGATCATGCGGTCCCAGTCGACGCCGAGCACGATGTCCCGAATTTCAGCCGCCGTATAGCCCGCCGCGTAGGCGCCGCCCACCATGGAGCCCATGGAGGTGCCCGTCACGACGTCGATCTTGACGCCGAGCTCTTCGAGCACTTCAAGAACGCCCGTGTGCGCAAAGCCGCGGGCGCCGCCGCCCGACAGAACGAGGCCCACGCAGGGACGGTTTTCGGCGCGGCATCGTGCGCGCACTTCGTCCGCCGTTCTTGCGAAAGGCTGCGTGCAGGCTGCGGCGAGCCCGAGGGCCGCCAATGTAAAAACTGCGATCTTCTTAATCTGCATAGGCATGTCGCTTGAAACGAAATCTGTTGAAGCCGATTGGACAATTGTCATTTGCTAGAGAACGAAAACGGCCGCCAGCTCCTCTGCCGGAGTGCGGCCGTTCCTGCCATCCGAACGCTTGACGAGGCTTCAGAGCCTGATCATAACGCCTGACGACGTTCCCATAAGCATAATGAAACGACAAAATGCGAATCTGCGGGCGGTTTCGATAGATTACGCCTTCGGACAGCGGTTCAGAAGCCCGGCCTCGATCGCGGCGGCATTCGGGCGCGGCGCCTCGATCATGCGCATCATATTGGCGTCGGTGTGCTCGAATTCGCCCTTGACGCCGGGAATCTCGAGCTTCGTCACCTGCTCGTAGCTGAAGCGGCCGTCCTCATGGAACTTGAAGACAATGTCCCAGGACTTGGTGAGGAAGGCTTCTTCGAGGAAAGGATTCGAGCAAATGCCGTTGACCGTCTGGCCGCGCTCGGCATGGAGGCGGATTTCGCGGTCGCCGGGCTTTGCCGCGCCTTCGGCCATGGCGATCTGGCCGCGCGGAATTGCAAGCGTCATGTAAATTTTGTGCGTTTCGGGCTCGTAGAGCAGATAGCCGACCTGATCATGAAAGGCGGCAAGCTCGCCCGGCTTCGTGATGTGGACGTGGTAGCGCAGGCCGTAAAGCACCTGCGGACCGTTGTTTTGCGGATCCATCACCTCGAAATTCCAAGTTTCGACATACGGCTCCGTTTCCGGGCCTCCGGCCTGCGGATGCGTGTCGATGCCGTCGTCGCCGAACCATTTGCCGGCAAGCGGCGCAATGGGCCCGAGCATGGAAAGCGTGTCGGGATTGGCAGGCGCCTCTGTGTAGATGTCGCTGTATTTCATAATCAATGCCTCCCAAAAAGCTGCGGCAGGCGAATAGGCGCACGGCCGCAGTTTGAATCTTCTCTTTCCATGCTAGCACCATTCGGACGGATTACCATTCATATTTGCGTCGCCTGTAAAAAAGCGTTCTTTGCATCGCAACTTCGCATTTTTGCAGTCATTTCCGGCCTTCACTTGGTGTTACCATTACGAATTCCATCAACAGATACAAATTCTGAACATGTCCCGTCCCAGTTCAATAGCCGCGGCCGTGCTCGGTCTGTCGGCCGCCTTTGCCGCATGCGCCTCTCCGGCCGCACCGACGGCCACCGCCCCCATGGGCTTCGGCGACGCCCGGGTTCTGCTGCACGAACGCGCCGACATCATGGCGGCGGACCGTGCCGAAATCGCCCGCGCCCAGTCCGAAGCCGAAGCCGCCAAGTCGCTCTCCGGTCCGAAGATCGAAATGGACGTCAAGCAGGTCTGGGGCACCAAGACCGTCGATCTGGACGTCGACACGGGGCTCGGCAAGCTCGCCGGCCTTGGCCAGTACCTTTCTCAAAAAGATCCCATTGTCGGCGGAACAATTTCCAGCTTTGCCAGGAATTACGACCACGTCAACGTCCACTTCAAGGAAGACATCAGCGGTCCGCGCGCAGCCGTGACGGCAACGCTCCCGATCTATACGGGCGGCCTCATCTCGGCCCAGCAGAACGTGCTCAACTACAAGGTGAACGAATCGCGAGCCGACCGCGACATGCGTGAAAACACGCTCGACGCCGAGCTTGCCGCCCGCTACTGGGGCGTTCAGCTCGCCCGCAGCGTCGCCGCGCTTCACAAGAGCGTTCTCGAAGACCAGAACGAAGAGCTTCGCCGCGCCAAGCGCTTTGAGCAGAAGGGCATGATCGCCAAGGTCGAGCGCCTTGCCGTCGAAGTCGCGCGCGACAACGCCAAGCGCACGCTCGTGTCGGCGGAATCCGACGTCAGCGTAGCCGAAGCCGAGCTCATGCGCCAGCTTCGCGAAACCTCGCTTCCGGAACTTTCCTCGCCGCTCTTCGTTCTGACGGGCGATCTGGGCACGCTCAACGAATGGCAGGACCGCGCCGCAGCGCAGTCGCCCGCCATTCAGAAGATGAACGCCGTCCGCGCCCAGGCCGGCGAAGGCATCTCCGCCGCCGAGGCCAGCTTCAAGCCCAAGGTCTATGCCTTCGGCACCAAGAACCTCATCAAGCACTACCTGACGCTTCCCGAACCCGACTGGATGGCCGGCGTAGGCGTCACCTTCACGCTTTGGGACAACCACGACCGCTTCGACAAGCTCAATGCCGCCCGCAGCGTGGTCACCAAGGCCGAAGCCGCCCGCAGTGAAGCCAAAAACCAAGTGGCCACGGCCGTCGAGGTTGCGTTCCTGCGCGTGATGCAGGCCCGCGACGAATTCGAGCTTACGGGCTCGACCGTCGAGCTCGCCCGTGAAAACCTCAAGCTTCGCGAAGCGAGCTTCGCCGAAGGCCTCTCCAACGCCGTCGACGTCGATACGGCCCGCACGAAGCTCACGGGCGCCGAAGTCGCCCGCCGCGCCGCAGCCTACAAGTTCGTCGTAAGCTGGGCCATGCTCCATGCATCCGCCGGCGCCATGCCCGATTTCATCAATTCTCTTTCCCGCAGCGATCTCGTCGTTGTGAAGTGATCCTGAATACTGCTTTCCGCCAATACAACAAAAATGCCTGAACAGACTCAAGTCCCGGCGCCCAAGCGCACCGTCTCCTCCGTCCCGCTTCTCGTAGGCGGCGCATTCTTTGCCGGCATCGCAGCCTTCCTCGGCTGGGGTGTCTGGGAAGCCACCCATCCCGCTCCCGTGCCGCTTCAGGGCATGGTCGACGCCCGCACGATTTCCGTTTCCGCCAAGGTTCCCGGCCGTCTTGCCGAACTCAAGGTCCGCGAAGGCGACGTTCTGAAGGCCGGCGACACGGTGGCCGTGATCGCCATTCCCGAAATCGAAGCCAAGCTTGCTCAGGTGAAGGCTCAGGAACGCGCCGCACAGGCCCGTGAAGACATGGCCAACACCGGCGCTCGCGTCCAGGAAAAGGAAGCGGCCCGCGCCGACCTTGAACGCGCCAAGGCGGGCCTGGCACTTGCCGCCAAGACCTACAGCCGCGTCGACGCCCTCTACAAGGAAGGCCTCATTGCCGCCCAGCGCCATGACGAGGCAACCGCTCAGCTCGCCGCCGCCCGCAAGCTGACCGAAGCTGCGGCCGCCAAGCTCTCGGCCGTCGATGAAGGCGCCCGCATCGAAGACAAGGCCGCCGCACGCGCCCTTGTCGAACAGGCTCAGGGCGGCGTCTCCGAAGTGACGAGCCTTGCTTCCGAAAGCATCGTGAAGACGCCCGCAGCGGGCGAAGTCACGCGCATCGTGATGGAGGAAGGCGAAGTGGCTCCCGCAGGCTTCCCGCTGGTGCTCGTCACCGACCTTTCCGACAAGTGGGTCGTCTTCAACATCCGCGAGGACGAGCTCCCCGGCGTTGAGGTCGGCACGACGCTCAAGGCCTTCATCCCGGCCGTCAACCGCAAGGTCGACCTCAAGGTCACCTGGATCAATCCGCGCGGCGAATACGCCGTGTGGCGCGCCACGCGCCAGTCCACGGGCTACGACCTTCGCACGTTCGAAGTGCGCGCCCGTCCGGCAGAAGACCTCCCGGCCCTGCGTCCGGGCATGACCGTCGTCGTCGAGCGCTGATCGCTGAGCATGAAGCAATGGTTTGAAGGCCTTTACAAGGCGGCCCTGATCGAATGCCGGTACACGCGGCATCACCCGCAGCAGTGGGTGATCTGCGCGCTCATGCCGGTCATCTGGCTTCTCATCGTCGCAAACACCTTCGGCACCGGCCTCATGACGAAGCTGCCCGTCGGCCTCGTCAACGAGGACGGCGGTCCGCTTGCGCGCGAGCTCGTCATGACGCTTGACGCCCTGCCGAGCATCAGCCTCAAGGGCTTCGACTCGGCAGCGCAGGCGAGCGACTCGCTCTCGCACGCGGAAACCTACGGCACGATCGTCATTCCCAAGGACTTTACGAAGAACGCCCTCAACGGCCGCGGAAGCACGGTCGAGCTTCTCATCAACAAGAGCTACTACGCCATCGGCACCATTCTCGAAGTGGACGTGAAGACGGCGCTTGCCGACGTGCAGAAGGCTGCCGGCACGCTTCAGATGACCGCCGCCCGCGGCGGCTCCCTCAAGGCCGAGTCGCACAACCTGCGAATCACGATGCCCGAGGTCTACTTCCTCGGCAACACGGGCTTCAACTTCAGCGCGTACCTTCTCCCGACCCTGATTCCGGGCCTCATCGCGCTCGCAGCAGTCATCACCTTTGCGGGCGTGCTCGTTCGCGAATGGCGTGACGGCGGCGCCACGCGCCTTCTGGAAGCCGCTCACGGCTACGCGTCGGCCGCCATTCTCGGCAAGCTCCTGCCGTGGTTCCTCTTCTACGTGCTGGTCGGCTTCTGCTGGGTCTTCGGAATCATCGGCGTCCAGGGCTGGACCGCCGCAGGCTCCGTGACCGTCTGGCTCGGCGCCACGGCGATGCTCGTCGCCGCCATGGCCGCGATCGCCGTGCTCTTCACGTCGGTCTCGATCAGCTGGCCCATCGCCGTCTCCGGCGTGATCTGCTTTGCCGCGCCGTCGTTCCCCTTCACAGGGTTCTCCTACCCGCTCGACTCGATGACGCCGGGCGCCGCCTTCTTCGGCGAGCTGCTGCCCCTGACGCACTATCTCGCCGTCCAGGGAGAATGCTGGATCCTCAATTCACCGCTTGACTGCGTCTTCACCCGGCTCGTTCCGCTCGCGCTGCTCATCGCCGTGCCACTTGCGGCCGGACTTCCGATCCTCGGCGCACGCCTTCGCACCTGGAGCCTGAAGGATCCGGATCAGGACCGCATCCGCACGCTACTCGTGAAGGAAGCCGTCATCACGGACGAAAACAACGGAGGCGCCAAATGTACAAGACGCCCGGCTTCTGGCGCACCTTCATCAACACGATCAAGGCTTCCTTTCTCTCCCGCGACACGATTCTGATCTTTGCGGGCGCAGTCGCCTTCTATCTGATCTTCTACGCCTGGCCCTACGGCAACCAGCAGATCCAGCACGTTCCCACGGCCGTGCTCGACCTCGACCGTTCGGCCGCCGCTCGACGCCTCGTCACGGCCATGGACGCCTCTCCGGCCATCGAAGTCGTGCATGTCGCACAGTCCGAAGACGATGCCATGGACGGCTTCAGGCGCGAGAAGTTCTCCGTTCTGATCACGATTCCGAAGGACTTTGAAAAGTCTCTGGCCCGTGGTGAAAACACCACCCTTCACGTGCTCGGCAACGGCGCCTTCCCCGTGAAGGCCCGAGCCGTACAGGCTGCGCTCAGCGGCGTCGTCACCGACAAGCTGAAGCTCCTTGACGACGCCCGCGTCTATGCCACAGGCCTGCCCGGCACGAGCGTGCACGCCCATCATCAGGCGCCTCCGAGCCTGCGCGTGCAGTACATGTACAACGAGATCGGCGGCTACGGCAACTACACTGTGCCCGTTGTCGGCGTCATCATCATTCAGGCCGTGATGCTCATGGCCATTACGATGGCGCTCGGCGGCTGGCTTGTGGCCGCACGACGCGAGCCCTTCGTCGAAGCCGCCCTGGACCATCCCATCAATCGAGGAACGGCCGTCTGGCTCGCCTTCACGGTCATCTCGTTCCTCTGGTTCATCTACATGCAGGGGTTCGATTTCTGGTGGCATGAATACGGCTCCATGAGAAACATGGCGGCAACCCTGGCTACCGGCCTCCTTTTCTCGGCCTCCGTCGCCTCCTTCGGCATGGCCGTCACGATCCTTCTCGGCTCGAACCGCTGGACAAGCCAGGCCGTCGTGATGATCTCGGCGCCCGCTGTCTTCCTCTCCGGCGCCATCTGGCCCATCACGAACCTTTTGAGCGGCCCCGTCTTCGCGTTCTCGCTCTTCATTCCGAGCTCGCCCGCGGTGCCCGCCCTTCTTGCCGCCTCCCAGGACGGCGCGCTCACCGGGACCCTCCTTCAATATTGGGGCATTCTCGGCCTGCAGACGCTCTTCTATCTCTCGACGGCGCTCTTTCTCGTGAACCGGCGCGACAGGCGCGAGGACCACGCTCAGGCCTTCAGCCGCGAAGCGCTCTCGCGCGAGCCATTCAAGCCGGAACAGAAAGTCTGAGGACAAAAGACATGCAGTTCATTGATTCGCACAGTCATCTCAACAGCGACGCCTTTGACGAAGACCGCGACGAAGTCGTCGCCCGCATGAAGGCGGCCGGCATGGCCGCCGCCATGGTCATCGCCTGCGAAGACGACGAGCTCCCGAAGCTCGAGGCGCTTCTTGCCCAATATCCGGGCTGGCTCTTCGGCGCCTGGGCGCTCCACCCCGAGTTCCCCGACAAGCCCGAGCCTTCGGTTGAAAAAATCGCCGAGATCTGCTCCCGTCCTGGCTTTGCCGCCGTGGGCGAAACCGGCCTTGACTTCTACTGGTGCAAGGAGCCCCTCGACTGGCAGAGAAACCGCTTCCGCCGCCACATCGAGGCGGCCAGGGCGATCAACAAGCCCCTCATCATTCACGCACGCGACAGCGAGCGCGAGGCGCTCGACATTCTGCGCGAGATGCACGCGGGCGACGTCGGCTTCGTCATGCACTGCTTCTGCGGCGACACGGACACGGCGCTCGCCGTCGTGGATGCAGGCGGCCACGTGAGCTTCACGGGCAACCTCACCTTCAAAAAGAACGAGGCGCTGCGCGAAACCGCCCGTGCTCTCCCGCTCGAGCGCCTGCTTCTCGAGACCGACTGCCCGTACATGGCGCCGGTGCCCAAGCGCGGCAAGCGCTGCGAACCGCAGTACGTCGAATATGTCGCCGATTGTCTCGCCGGGCTGTTCGGCGTTGACAAAGCGGCCGTAGCCCGACAAACTACGGCAAACGCAGTCAGGCTCTTCCGCCTGCCCATCAGTCTCGAGGAATGATGATTCTCCACCTGAAAATATTCGCAGCCGTTCTGGCTGCAGCACCTCTGCTTCTTTCCGCACTTCCGGCGTCGACCGCTCTGGCGGCCGGCCTTACCGAAGCCGAATACGAACAGATCGCCCGCAACACCCGCGACTTCGACAATGCGCTCTCCAAGGGACAGGCCGCCGAAGTGAAGAGGCTTCTCAGCACGGGCATCACGCCCAACATCGTGCTGGACAACGGCGACACGCCGCTCACCTGGGCGCTTCGCAGCGAATCCTGGGACGTGGCCGCCGTGCTTCTCGACGCCCCCGGCATCAATGTCAATCTTGAGAACCGCCTCGGCGAGACGCCGCTCATGCTTGCCGTCATCAAGAACCGCAGCGAAGAGGTCGAAAAGCTCATCAAGCTCGGCGCATCCGTCAACAAGACGAAAGGCTGGACTCCGCTTCACTATGCCGCAACCGAAGGCCACATCGATCTGATGAAGCGCCTCATCGAGCTCGGCGCCGACGTCAACGCCCAAACCAAGGCCGGCGTCACGGCCCTCGACATGGCAGCCCGCAAGCCAAGCCGCGAAGCCGTCATGCTTCTGCTTCGCGCCGGCGCCTATCGCGACTACTGCACGGACCGTGGCATGTCTCCCGCCGACTTCGCCCGCAAGGCCGGCGACGAAGAGCTCGCCAAGTACCTTGCCGTCGGCACCTGCGCCGTCAAGGGCCCCGCCAAGCCCGGCCTATACCGCTAAGCGCTCCGCTCATCATTGCGGATTGAAGAGCCGCTCTTCGTTCCGCTCTCAGACTTCGGGCCGCGCCGCTGCGGCCCGTCCACCAGACATCTCGAGGATTTCTTCGTGTCCCACACGCCGCTTCCGCTCACCGCACTTGAACTTCTCGCCCCTGCGCGCGACGCCGACACCGGCATCGCGGCAATCGACCACGGCGCCGACGCCGTCTACATCGGCGGCCCCGCCTTCGGCGCCCGCCAGTCCGCAGGCAACACGCTTGACGACATTGCAAGACTCGCCGACTACGCCCACCGCTACCATGCGCGCGTCTTCATGGCGCTCAACACGCTTTTTACGAACGACGAGCTTCCCCGCGCCCGATCGCTCGCCTTCGATGCCGCCAAGGCGGGCGTCGACGTGCTGATCGTGCAGGACATGGGCCTCATGGCGGGCCCCATGCCCGACATCGAGCTCCACGCCTCGACCCAGTGCGACATCCGCACGCCGGAAAAGGCCGCATTCCTTGAAAAGGCCGGCTTCTCCCAGATGGTGCTTGCGCGCGAACTGTCGCTTGCCGAAATCACGGCCTGCCGCGCCGCGCTCAACACGGCCCGCATCGAGTACTTCATCCACGGCGCGCTCTGCGTGAGCTATTCCGGCCAGTGCTACATGAGCGAGGCGCTGACGGGCCGCAGCGCCAACCGAGGCGCCTGCGCCCAGCTCTGCCGCCTGCCCTACGACGTCTACAGCGAAGCGGGCGACATGATCGCCAGGCGCAGCCACGTGCTCTCCCTGCGCGACAACAACCAGACCGACAACCTCGAGGCCCTCATCGACGCGGGCGTCTCGTCCTTCAAGATCGAAGGCCGCCTCAAGGACATCGTCTATGTGAAGAACATCACGGCCTGGTACCGCCAAAAGCTCGACGAAATCATCGCCCGCCGCCCTGAACTCTCACGCACGTCCGACGGCGTCTCGACCTTCACATTCACGCCGGATCCCGACAAGAGCTTCCAGCGCGGACGCACCGACTACTTCATCCGCGGCCGCCAGTTCGACAAGCCCTACGAGCTTGCTCAGCTCGAAAGCCCCAAGAACACGGGCACCCCCGTCGGCCGATGCGAGCGCATCGAGCCCGGCGAAATCTACGTGCGCCCCCAGAAGGGCGCAGCGCTAGCCAACGGCGACGGCCTCACCTACATGGGCGAGGACGAGGAGGTTCACGGGCTTGCCGTCAACCGCGCCGATCCCGACAAGAACGGCCTCGTGAAGCTCACGCTTCGCAATAGGCGCGAGATCCCGGCCGGCCTGCGCCGCGGCATGACGCTCATGCGCAACCTCGACCGCTCCTTCGTGCGCGAACTCTCGGGCGACTCCGCCCAGCGCAGAATCCCGATCGTGATGACCTTCCTCGTCGAGGACGATGCGCTCACGCTCATCGTGACCGACGGCCGCGAGTGCGCCGAAGCGCACGTGGCCATGGATCTCGAAGCGCCGTCGAACCCCGAGCGCAATCGCGAGACGCTCCTCAAGAACCTCGGCAGGCTCGGCGACACCTGGTACGAGGCCTCCGACATCTTCGTGCCCGAGGACCTCGACGTCTTCGTGCCGGCCTCGGTCGTCAACCAGATCCGCCGAGACGCCATCGATGCCCTGACCAGAATGCGCGAGGAAGCCCGCGTGCGCCCGGGCCGCGCCCCCGTCGATGAGGAGGCTCAGTATCCGGACCGCATTCTCGACTTCAAGACCAACGTCGCCAACGACTCGGCGCGCGCCTTCTACGAGCAGCACGGCGCCCGCGTGACCGCGCCCGCCTTCGAGATCCGTCCCGTTGAAAACGCCGACGTGATGACCTGCCGCCACTGCATTCGAGCCGCGCTCAGCCGCTGCCCGAAGATGCTCAAGGCCTTCCCCGAGCTTCTAGAGAAGACCCCGCGCGAAGCCTTCAGGCCGGAGCCCCTCATTCTCATCAATTCTTCGGGCGAACGCTTCGAAGCAGTCTTCCACTGCAAGGGCGATCCCTGCTTCATGACCATCTCCCACACGGGAAAATCGAAGCCCGCCAACAGCTCGAGGTAAAATACCCGCTGACCCAATCCACCCGACGCCTCAAAGCCGATGATCAACGACGAAGAACCTTTCGAACTCCTGATGCCCTCAGCCGCCATGAAGCCCGTTCTTTCGGACCTTCGTGCATCGCTCGTGCGCCTTGGAGACGTGAAGACGAAGTCCGCGCCTCGCATCTGGGACAACATCGACTTTGAGGGCACGGCCGCGAACATGGCGCGCTTCGTGCTGTGGACCAAAGGCTGGGATCTCGGCGTCATTCCGCCCGACGACATGAATGCCGTCAACGACATCAGGCACCGTCTGTCGGTCGACCTTGAAATCATGTCGCCCGACGACCTCGCGGAACGCTTCACCAAGACCATCAACGGCGCCCCCATTACGCGCATCTACCGCCGCGTCTACGATGCGCCGACCGTGAGCCGGCTCATGAAGGACAGCATGGCGCTGGGCTGGTCCGGCTTCGACGTTCTCTCGCTCTCGCCCGCCGAACAGGAGACGCTGCGCCGACAGCGCATGTTTGCCGACAGCTTCCGCGACGAATTCGACTGGACGCGCCTGCGCGCCCTTGAGCTCTCCCGCGCCTCCGCGCTTCTCGAGGCCGCCCTCTACGTCGAAATGGTTCAGCCGTCCGACGTCGAAACCTTCCGGCGCCGCATCGCCGGCGAAGCCATCGCACGCTTTGCCAGCTGGACCGCCTACGCACGAGCCCTGCTTTGCGCCCGCACCTTCTGCGCGCTCGGCGACGGCGTGCTCTACACCCGCAGCCGCATTGCCGAAGACGAGGCCAAGCTCACCGCGCTTCTCTCGGGACCCTGGCAGGCCGCCTGGCCGCGCGTTGCGCCGTAAGACCAGCAGCGCCATCCTTCTCTGAAGCTCAAAGGCGGCAACTACTAATAATCGCCTAAAACATTTCGCCCATGCGCACCCGAATTTGCGCAACAAAGTGCGAAATACCCTCTCCCGCAAGGCATTATTTCCTCTCCACGGCGTCACAATGATAAAAACGCCGGTGTCGAAAGCTGCCGGCCAGCCACAGTCAATGCCAATACAGGAGAGCAACATGACGATGAACCGCCGCGATTTTCTGGGAGCCGCCACACTGAGTGCGGGCTCCCTCATGATCGGCTCCGCACAGGCTGAGGAAGCCTCCTTCTCTGCACCGAAATTCGCAGCGCCCACGGCTGAAAAGCCGATCGCGCTTTGCTTCAACGAGAATCCGCTGGGCCTGTTCTAAAAAAGTTGTTCAAAAGTACACATCTTAATAAAAGTTTCCCAAAGATTGGTACTATTGGACCTTACGCGGTCTACCGCGCGGCCGCGGCGGGCCGTAGATGATC
>CAKQKT010000016.1 GCA_934249275.1 uncultured Sutterella sp.
TATTTCCAGTGAAAGTAGGACATCGTCAGGCTCACCATTACAAGAACCCCGGTTTCGAAAGAAGCCGGGGTTTTTGCATTGTTGGGTTAGCAAACGCCGGGGCATGACCGCTCGCCGGTTTTTTGTTAGAGTACTGCGCATGAGCAATGATCTTTTCGGCGGCGAACTTCTGCCGCCAGACGCCAAACCCAAGTCTTCCATTCGAAGTAATTCCGCAAAGGACCCTCAGCCCATGCTGAGACCGTTGGCCGAACGCATGCGTCCGCAGACTCTCGATGAGGTTGTCGGACAGACACATCTGCTTGGCCCCGGAGCGCCGCTTCGTACCGCATTCGAGCAGCATCGACCTCATTCGATGATTCTTTGGGGGCCCCCGGGCGTCGGCAAGACGACGCTTGCACGCTTGATGGCTTCTGCGTTTGACTTGCCCTTCATTTCCATTTCAGCCGTTTTGGGTGGGGTGAAGGAAATCAGGGACGCCGTCGATTCAGCCAAGGAAACGATGCGTTTGACAGGGCGTCCTACGCTTCTCTTCGTCGATGAAGTTCACCGCTTCAACAAGAGTCAGCAGGATGCATTTCTGCCGCATGTGGAATCGGGACTTTTCGTTTTCGTCGGCGCTACGACTGAGAATCCCAGCTTCGAGGTCAATTCGGCTCTTCTGAGTCGCTCGACTGTTTATCAGCTCCAAAGTCTCAAGCCCGAGGAGTCGGAAATTCTTTTGTCTCGTGCGCTTTCAAAGGAGTTTCCTTCGCTGACGATTTCTGAAGATGCTCGCAGAATCATGATCGAGCTTTCTGATGGAGATGCAAGGCGTCTCCTCAATGCTGTCGATGTTTCCTGCACGATGGCTATTGAGCGAAACATGACGGAGGTTGATGCTGATTTTCTAAGAAAGACGCTGCCGGCAACGCTTCGTCGCTTCGACAAGGGGGGCGACAATTTCTACGATCAGATCAGCGCCATGCATAAGTCGGTGCGTGGCTCGGATCCGGATGCTGCGCTGTACTGGCTGTGCCGCATGCTTGACGGCGGCTGCGATCCGCGCTACATCGCACGTCGTGTGGTCCGCATGGCAATCGAGGATATTTCGCTGGCAGATCCGCGCGGCACTCAGCTTGCGGTCGAGGCGGCTGAAATTTATGAGCGTCTCGGTTCCCCGGAAGGCGAGCTTGCCATTGCTCAGGCTGTTGTCTATTTGGCTTGTGCGCCCAAGAGCAATGCCGTCTACAACGCATACAATGCGGTTCGTGCATTTGTGAAAGCGGATCGTACGCGTCCGGTGCCGATGTATCTGAGGAATGCTCCTACGAAGCTGATGAAGGAGTTGGGTTACCACGAGGGCTACCGTTATGCGCATGATGAGCCCGGAGCTTTTGCGGCGGGCGAAATCTATCTGCCTGAAGGGCTTGAGGGCATGAAGTGGTACAAGCCGGTCGATCGCGGACTTGAGATCAAGATCGCTGAAAAGCTTGCACGTCTCGATGCGCTCAACGACGAGGCTAGAAAGGCCGGTCGCGGCCGCAGGCGAGGGCAGGGCTGAAAGAGTCAGAACGCTTCAAAGTCCTGTGCTTATTTGCCTTTTCTCCGATAAAAGGAGAAAATTAAAAAATCGACTTCTGATGGCCGGCGGTTAGCCGTCGGCAACTTTAAAGGTAAAAACAATGCTTGACCTGACGATGCTGCGCAAGCAGCTCCCTGAAGTGGTTGCCCGCCTCGCGACGCGCAACTTTGTGTTCCCTGAAAAGGAATTCAACGAACTTGAAGCTGCCCGCAAGACCGTGCAGACCAAGACCGAAGATCTGCAGCAGAAGCGCAACGCGCTCTCTCGTCAGATCGGCATGGCCAAGAAGAATGGCGAAGATGCCTCTGCCCTGATGGCCGAAGCTGCTCAGATTCCTGAAGAACTCAATAAGCTTGAAGCTGAGCTTGACGATATCCGCACGCGTCTCAACGACATGCTCCTGCGTATTCCGAACCTTCCGCATGAAAGCGTGCCGGTAGGCAAGGATGAAACCGAAAACGTTGAAGTCCGTCGTTGGGGCACTCCGCGCGTATTTGACTTCGAAGTGAAGGATCACGTTGACGTCGGCGCTCCGCTTGGTCTCGATTTCGACACGGCCGCCAAGGAATCCGGCGCTCGCTTCGCTTTCATGCGCGGTCAGATCGCTCGCCTCCATCGCGCTCTTGCTCAGTTCATGCTTGACACGCATACGCGTGAAAACGGCTATGTTGAGTGCTACACCCCGTACATCGTGACCGCTTCCACAATGCAGGGCACCGGTCAGCTTCCGAAGTTCGAGGAAGACCTCTTCGCTGCCAAGAAGGGCGGCGCTTTCGGTGACCAGGAACAGATGTACCTCGTTCCGACCGCTGAAGTCACGCTGACGAATCAGGTTGCCGGCATGATGCTCAGCTACAAGGATCTTCCGCTCAAGGTGACGGCTCATACCCCGTGCTTCCGTTCCGAAGCCGGCGCTTATGGCCGCGACACCCGCGGCATGATTCGCCAACACCAGTTCGACAAGGTCGAAATGGTTCGCATTGTTCGTCCGGAACACTCTTATGACGATCTCGAGGAAATGACCCGCAATGCCGAGGGCATTCTGCAGAAGCTCGGTTTGCCGTACCGCGTGGTTGCTCTTTCCACGGGTGACATGGGCTTCGGTGCTACGAAGACCTATGACCTTGAAGTCTGGATCCCGGCTCAGAACACTTACCGTGAAATTTCCTCCTGCTCCAACTGCGAAGCCTTCCAGGCTCGCCGCATGGGTGCTCGCTTCAAGGACGAAAACGGCAAGACGCAGTATGTCCACACGCTCAACGGCTCCGGTCTTGCTGTTGGCCGCACGCTCGTCGCTGTTCTCGAAAATTATCAGAACGCCGACGGCAGCGTTACGGTTCCTGAAGCCCTCCGTCCGTACATGGGTGACGTTGAGGTGCTTCGCCCGATCGAAGGCGGCGTTTTTGCGCACTAATTTGATTCGGCATCGCGAGATCCGAAACTGATGAATTGAAGACGGGAGGTTTGACAAAGCCTCCCGTTTTCTGTAATATGCCAAATCTGTTCTCCTTACGGGGAATAGTTGGAAGGATGGCAGAGAGGTCGAATGCGCCGGACTCGAAATCCGGTATACGGTTATACCGTATCGTGGGTTCAAATCCCACTCCTTCCGCCAGATTTCTAGTGATCGGATTTTTTGTTCCGGTCATGATCCCGATTGAAGCCCCGCACTCGGATCGAGCTGCGGGGCTTTCTCTTGTAAAGCCGCCCGATCGCTTTATTTTGGCTCCGCCTTTTTCTACAATGGGCGCAGTTTCTAAATCCCTTTCGTTCGTCTCACATGACTCCGCAGCACATCATTGAAGCAGCGCTCCTGAGTTCGCGGCGGTCGATGCCGGTGCGCGAGCTCAGGCGTCTCTTTGACGACAGACTTAGTGCCAAGTCCGTGAGAGAACTCCTCGCAGCTCTTCAGGTTTTTTGGGAGGATCGCGGCATGCGCCTGGTTGAGCTTTCCGATGGATGGCGTTTCCAGACGGCGGAGGAGATCGGTGCACAGCTCCAGCGTCTTGATGACGAGAAGCCGCCCCGGTATTCAAGGGCTGCCATGGAAACGTTGGCCATCATCGCCTATCATCAGCCTGTGACTCGAGGAGATATCGAGGACATTCGCGGCGTAACCGTCAATCCGGCGACGCTCAGGCTATTTGAAGAGCGCGGATGGATTGAGACGGTAGGGTATAGAGAAACGCCGGGCAGGCCGGCGCTTCTGGCTACGACAAGAACTTTTTTAAATGATCTCGGTCTCAAGAGCTTGGCGGAATTGCCGGGCTCTGATGCCGAGCCGCTTCCGGATTTTATGCTGTCGGAAGCTCTGCCGCTTGAGGCGGCAGCCGACGAAGGGCCGATGCCGCTTCAGAAGGAGATTGATTTTGAGAAACACGAATAATTCTCGCGGCGGTCGCCGTCCGCAGACCACTGAACGCAAGCGCACGCCGTTCCGCCGTCCCGGTGAAGGCAATCTGCCGCGCAATCGCCGCACGCGTGAGGACGCGCCTTTTTCCGAACGTGCTGGGCTTGCCTCTCCGCGTGATGCTTTTGGTCAAATGGAGTCGGATGCCGACGGCTACCGCGGTTTTGCGGATCGCCCGATTGCGCTCGATATCATCGATCGTGCCCGTCAGCAGCAGACACCTGCCGATCTGCCGACAGAAAAGCTTCAGAAGGCTCTGGCAGATGCTGGTCTTGGTTCTCGGCGCGACATGGAGGCTTTGATTGCTTCAGGCGTTGTGACCGTCAATGGTCAGACTGCTTCTGTTGGTGATCGCGTTACCGCAGCCGACATGATTCGCGTTGAAGGCCGTCTTGTCCGCCGCGCCATGGCTGCGGCAGCAACGCCGCGCGTTCTGATGTATCACAAGATGGCCGGAGAGATCGTTTCTCGCGACGACCCGGAGGGTCGTCCGTCCGTCTTCGATCGTCTTCCCCGTGTTTCTGGCGCTCGCTGGGTGGCTGTCGGCCGTCTTGACTTCAATACCGAAGGGCTTCTCCTTTTCACGACTTCCGGTGCGCTTGCCAATCGGCTCATGCATCCGCGTTACGAAATTGATCGCGAGTATGCCGTACGCGTGATTGGCGAACTTGAGGCCGAACAGATGCTCCAGCTTCAGCAGGGCATTGAGCTTGAAGACGGCATGGCCAAGTTCGACAAGCTTGAGGATCAGGGCGGTACCGGCATGAATCATTGGTATCTCGTGCAGATCCGTGAAGGCCGCAATCGTGAGGTGCGCCGCATGTTTGAAGCTGTCGGCATGACGGTGTCCCGTCTGATTCGCGTTCGTTATGGTGCTGTGTCGCTTCCGAAGACCCTGCCTCGGGGCAAGCGCATGGAGCTCACGCCTGAAGAAGTTCGCGCTTGGATGCTCGATCTTGACGATGCTGAAAAGAAAATGGCTGCCGCTGCTCCGGCTAAGGCTGAAGCCAAAAAGGCCGAGAAGGCTGCAGCTCGTGAGAAGGCGCGTGCCCGTGCTCGTGCCGAAAGCGAAGCTGAGGCTCGTGAAGCTCGCCGCGGCACTCGTTTCAAGGAGGGACGCTCGGATCGTACTGGCGTGCCGATGTGGGAGGGTCGCGATATGAGCGATCGTCCGACGCAGCGCCGCCGCACGGGGGAACGCTCCTAAAAGGAAAAGGCTTGAAAAAGCGGCTTCGCGCTTGCGCGAGGGCGCTTTTTCACCTACAATCGCGGGTGTTCATGAAAACCCGTGGCAATCGCTTGATTGTGTCCGTCCCTGAGCAAACGGGGGAAAGGGCGTTTTCATGGAAAGGTTCAGGCGGCGTAGCTTGAAGAAAGCCGCGCCGTTGCCCTGCCGGATAGAGAATCCCGAGGCCGCATGTTCAGGAGGACATGCTTGAGGCTGTAGACGGACCGCCGGCGTCAGAGGGTGTCGAATGGGCGTTTGCCCATTTTTTTTTATGTTTTTTCGGGCTTCTGGTGATTTTTTTCAACTGAAGCTGTTTCAGAGGCGCGCTGTTCAGCACGGATGGCGTTGCTCGAACGGACTGGCCAGCAGCCGTCCGCATTTTTAATAGGAAGTTTGATCAATGACCCAATCCGGAGCGCTTAACGAGCTCGTTGAACGTACCGTCGAAGGCATGGGCTACGAGTTCGTCGAACTTGAGCGTCTTGCCAGAGGCCTTGTCCGCGTGACGATCGACACCACCGCCGAAGGCGGCATCTCGCTCGAGGACTGCGAGCGAGTGAGCGACCAGCTCACCCACCTTTTTACGGTGGAGGACATTCCCTACGAGCGTCTCGAGGTGTCTTCGCCCGGCGTTGAACGTCCCTTGAAGCGTGCTCGCGACTGGGAGCGTTTTGCGGGCGAGCTGGCTCATGTTGAGCTCTTCGCGCCTCTCCGCGCAGAAGGCTTTCCGGAAGCCGGTCGTCGCAAGCTCGAGGGCCGTATCGTCTCCATCGAAGGCGAATCCGGTGCTGAGGTGATTACGTTCGACTTCTTTGAGGTCTTCATCGCTCGCACGCCCGCCGCTGCCGCTTTGGCGCTCCGAGGCCGCAAGAAGAAGACGGCCGAGGTTCCCCCCGTGCGTGTTTCCTTCCCGCTTTCCGATGTCGATCATGCCCATCTTCTTGCTGAATTGAACTTTAAAGGTTGATTTCAATGAACTGCCGTGAAATGCTCGCGCTTGTCGACGTGCTCGCAAGCGAAAAGAATGTTGCCAAGGATACCGTCTTCGGCGTGCTTGAAGCCGCTCTCGCCAGCGCTGTCAAGAAGGCCCAGTTCCCCGGTGAAGATGCCGACGTTGTCGTGCATGTCGACCGTGTGACGGGCGAATTCAAGGCTGCCCGCCGCTGGCTCGTTGTTGCTGACGAAGAAGGTCTTCAGGAACCGGATCGTCAGGAAATGTATTCCGACGTTGCTGAAGAATATCCGGAAATCCAGCCCGGCGATTTCATTGAACGTGAGATCGAAGTGATTGACGTCGACACGACGGGTCGCCGCTTTGCCCAGGACGCCAAGCAGGTTATTCTGCAGCGTCTTCGCGACGCCGAACGCGAACAGATTCTTAAGGAATTTCTGGATCGCAATGAAAGCATTGTGACGGGCACGATCAATCGCATCGACAAGGGCGACGCCATTGTTGAAATCGGCCGTCTTGAGGCCCGTCTGCCGCGTAGCCATATGATTCCGCGCGAAAACCTTCGCACGGGCGACCGCGTTCGCGCTTATGTTGACCATGTCGGCGAGTCCAACAAGGGACAGCAGGTGTTCCTCTCTCGTACGTCTCCGGAATTCATCAAGAAGCTCTTTGAGCTTGAAGTGCCGGAAATCGAAGAAGGTCTTCTCGAAATCAAGTCCGCAGCCCGTGATCCTGGCGTGCGCGCCAAGATCGCCGTTTTTGCTCGTGACCGCCGCATTGATCCGATCGGTACGTGCGTCGGCATGCGCGGTTCCCGCGTTAACGCTGTTACGAACGAACTCGGTGGCGAACGTGTCGACATCGTGCCTTGGAATGAAGATCCGGCCCAGTTTGTGGTCGGTGCTCTTGAACCTGCCAAGGTCCGTTCGATCGTCATGCTTGAAGAAACTCACACGATGGAAGTCGTTGTCGATGAAGACAACCTCGCCATCGCGATCGGTCGTGCCGGTCAGAACGTGCGTCTTGCTTCCGAGCTCACCGGCTGGCAGATCAACATCATGACCGAAGCTACTGCCGCTCAGAAGCGTGATGAAGAAGTTGCGAAGATTCGCGCCGACTTCATGGACAGCCTCGACATTGATGAGGCCGCTGCCGACGTGCTTATCGGCGAAGGCTTCTCCTCCGTTGAGGAAATCGCCTATGTGCCCGAGAAGGAGCTTTATGCGATCGAAGCCTTCGACCGCGAAACGGTTGATGAACTTCGCCAGCGTGCCCGCAACAAGCTTCTTGCAGATGCCATCACTCGCGAAGAAAATCTTCGCAAGGCCGATGAACCGCTCCTTAGCCTTGAGGGCATGGACAACGATCTTGCCAGCCAGCTTGTGGGTCACGGCGTCAAGACTCTTGACGATCTCGGCGAACTTGCTACCGATGACCTCGTTGAAATGACGGGCATCGACGAAGAGCGCGCCAGCAGCCTCATTATGAAGGCTCGCGAACACTGGTTCGAATAAGCAGGCGCAAAGCGAAAGGAGCGCGACAGCGAATGGCGGAGACCGCGCTCCGGGTGAACAAGGATTTGCCCCAAAAGAAATGGTCTTCTGCCGCGAATGAATAATCGCCGTGCAGTCTTCGTACTTTCTTCTTCTCGCAGGGAAGAGGTGCGAAGTATGCGGCACGGCAGATGCCCTCGGCTTTGAATGTTCCGGATGTCTGCAGACGTTGAGGAATTTATGCTGAGAGCATCAAGGAGAAAGGAATTTATGGCCAGCAAAACGGTAAGCGAATTCGCACAGGAACTCAAGGTGGCCGCCAAGACGCTTCTGGCTCAGCTTCGAGCAGCGGGCGTCAACAAGGCGAGCGAAACGGATGAATTGAGCGAGACCGACAAGACGCGCCTGCTTGACAGCCTGCGCGTCGAGCGTACGCAGTCGGCTCAGCGCAAGATCACCGTCACTCGCAAGGAACAGAGCATCGTCAAGCAGCAGGACGGCTCCGGCCGTTCTCGCGCGATTCCGGTTGAAGTCCGCCGCAAGCGTGTCTTCGTGAAGAATCCGCAGGTGCTCGCCGAGGAGGCTGCCCGTGCTGAAGCAGAAGCTGCTGAAGCTCGTCGTGTGGCCGAAGAACAGGCTGCCGCCGAAGCTCGCGCTCGCGCGGAAGCCGAGGAGCGTGCTCGTGCCGAGGAAGAGGCACGTCGCGCCGAAGAAGAGGCTCGCCGCGCTGAGGAAGCCCGAATCCGTGAGGAAGAGGAGCGCCGCGCCGCCCAGGAACGTGCCGAAGCCGCACGCCGTGAAGCTGAAGAAGCCCGTGCTCGTGAGGAAGCTTTGAAGAAGGAACAGGAAAAGGACGAGGCCGCTCTCAAGGCCGCCCGTCGTGAGGCCGAAAAGGCCAAGCTTGACGCTGAAGTGGCTGCTGCCACTGCCAAGCGCATGGAGGCTGAGGCCGCCGATCGTCAGCGCCGCGAGGAAGCTCGCCGCAAGGCTGAGGAGGAAGCTCGCAGCATCCGCGCCATGATGAACCGTAAAAACAGCGTGCTCACCGCCAAGAAGGCCAAGCCCGCTGAAAAGCCTGCCGAAGCCCCGAAGGCTGTCGAGCAGAAGCCTGCTGCCAAGGACGAAAAGGCCAAGAAGCCCGCACGTCCCCAGCGTCCGGTTGCCGAACCTCAGCAGAACGCCGGTGAAGCCCGCAAGGGTCATCCGTCCGATCGCAAGAAGGGCGGCAAGAGCGCCGATCGCTTTGGCGACGAAGGCCAGCATCGCCGCACGATCAAGACGCGCGGCGAGGACGATTCTGGTCAGACCGGCTGGCGCACTGCCCGCGGTCGCCGAAGCCAGGACCGCAACCGCCATGCCGAACCCGTTCAGCAGGTTCAGGAACAGGTGGTTCGCGAAGTTCAGGTCCCCGAAACGATCAGCGTTGCCGACCTCGCTTACAAGATGGCCGTCAAGGCTACTGAAGTGATCAAGACGCTCATGAAGATGGGGCAGATGGTTACGATCAACCAGATGCTTGATCAGGATACGGCGATGCTCATCGTCGAAGAAATGGGCCATAAGGCTGTCGCCGCCAAGCCGGACGATCCCGAAGCCATTCTCGGCGAAATGCAGAGCGTTGAGTATCCGTCTCTGCCGCGTCCCCCGGTCGTCACGATCATGGGTCACGTCGACCATGGCAAGACCTCGCTTCTCGACTACATCCGCCGTGCCAAGGTTGCTGCGGGTGAAGCCGGCGGCATTACGCAGCATATCGGTGCTTATCACGTCAAGACGCCGCGCGGCATTGTGACGTTCCTCGACACCCCGGGCCACGAAGCCTTTACGGCCATGCGTGCTCGTGGCGCTCAGGCGACCGACGTCGTCATTCTGGTGGTTGCCGCCGACGACGGCGTGATGCCCCAGACGAAGGAAGCTATTGCCCACGCCCGTGCTGCCGGGGTTCCGCTCGTTGTTGCGATCAACAAGATCGACAAGCCGGAAGCCAATCCCGAACGCGTCAAGCAGGAACTCGTTGCAAACGATGTGATGCCTGAAGAATGGGGCGGCGATGTTCCGTTCTGCCCGGTTTCCGCCAAGACCGGCGCCGGTGTTGACGAACTTCTCGAAAACGTTCTGCTTCAGGCTGAAATGCTTGAACTCAAGGCACCGGTCGAAGGTCCGGCCCACGGTATCGTTATCGAGTCCCGTCTTGACAAGGGCCGCGGTCCTGTCGCTTCCATCCTCGTTCAGGCTGGTACGCTCCATCGCGGCGACATCGTGCTCGTCGGCCAGGAATTTGGCCGCGTTCGCGCCATGATCAACGAACTCGGCAAGGCTCAGCAGTCTGCCGGTCCGTCGATCCCGGTTGAAATTCAGGGCCTTTCCGGCGTCCCGGCAGCCGGCGACGAAGTGATCGTTCTCAACGACGAACGCAAGGCTCGTGAAATCTCGCTCTTCCGTCAGGGCAAATATCGCGATCAGAAGCTCGCCAAGCAGCACGCCACAAACCTTGCCAACCTGTTTGCCGGTGCAAACGAAGGCGAAGTCAAGACGCTGCCGCTCATCATCAAGGCCGACGTGCAGGGTTCTCAGGAAGCGCTTATCCATGCGCTCACGAAGCTCTCTACGGACGAAGTCCGCGTTCAGGTCGTGCATGCTGCCGTCGGCGGCATCAGCGAATCCGACGTGAACCTCGCAGCCGCTTCGGCTGCCGTGATCATCGGTTTCAACGTTCGAGCCGACGCTCAGGCACGCAAGGTTGCTGAAACTGAAGGCATCGACATTCGCTACTACAACATCATCTACGACGCCGTGGACGATGTGAAGGCCGCACTCGGCGGCATGCTCTCTCCGGAACGTCGCGAAACGTCTCTGGGTCTTCTCGAGATCCGTCAGATCATTCGCGTGCCGAAGGTTGGCAACATCGCCGGCTGCCGCGTGCTCGAAGGTGTGGTTCGCCGCAATGCGTCCGTCCGCCTGCTGCGCGACAACGTGGTCATCTGGACGGGCGAACTCGCCTCGCTCAAGCACTTCAAGGACGACGTCCGCGAAGTTCAGGCCGGCCAGGAATGCGGCTTGTCGCTCAAGGGCTATGACGATATCCGCGAGCTTGATCAGCTTGAAGTGTTCGAAGTGACCGAAGTCGCCCGTACGCTCTAAGCAGTACGTCTCAAAACAAGGGGAGGGTGCGCCTGACGGCCTCTCTCCCGTCATTGATTCAAAAGGGGTTCAAACTTCATGAAACCGAAGAAACCCGGCCGTTCCCTCCGAGTGGCCGACCAGATCGCTCGCGATCTCGCCGTGCTCATCCCGAAGGAGGTCCGCGATCCCCGCGTAGGCCTCGTTACGGTGACGGGTTGCGAGATCACGCCTGACTATGCTCATGCCAAGGTCTTCTTCACCGTGATCGGAAGCGATCCTGTCGTCTGTGAGGAAGGTCTCAACGCTGCTGCAGGCATGCTTCGCAACCATCTTTTCCGTAAGCTTACGATTCACACGGTGCCGACGCTTCACTTTGCACATGACGACAGCGTGAACCGCGGCTTTGAAATGGATGCGCTCATCCGCAAGGCCATGAGCGAAACGCGCGCCGAGGAGAACTGAGTTGGCCAAGCGCGGAGATCCGATTGACGGCGTCATGCTCCTTGACAAGCCGATCGGCATGAGTTCGAACGCTGCGCTCCAGACGGTGCGCAGGTTTGTCAATGCACAGAAAGCCGGCCATACGGGCACTCTTGATCCGATGGCCACGGGATTGTTGCCGCTTTGCTTCGGCAATGCGACAAAATTTTCCGCTGACCTGCTTCACGCCGAAAAGGGCTACGTTGCCCGTGTGAGACTCGGTGAAGTTTCGACCACGGGAGATGCCGAAGGCGAGATCATCGAACGTAATCCGGTCAATGTGACCATTGAGCAGCTCGAAGAGGCCGTTGCGGCTTTTCTTGGCGAGATCGTTCAGATTCCTCCCATGTATTCGGCTCTCAAGGTCAATGGCAAATGTCTTTATCAGCTCGCTCGTCAGGGCGAGACTGTAGAGAGGACGCCTCGTCAGGTGATCGTTCGCGAAATTACGGCCTCGGATTTTGACGGCACGTCGTTTACTTTGACCTGCCTCGTATCGAAGGGAACGTACATTCGCGTGCTTGCGGAGGATATCGGCAGGCGTCTCGGCTGCGGCGCTCATTTGACTGCGCTTCGCCGAACGCGCGTCGGCGATTTGTCGATTGACGATGCCGTGACAGTGGAAACGCTGGAAAAATGCGGATCCCCGGAATCCGCCCGCCTGCTTCTCAAGGGAGCAGACTCTCTTCTTCAGACCTTTGAAGCCGTGACGCTTGATGAAACTCAGACGGCTCGCTTCATGACAGGACAGCGCCTTGCCCTCGGGCTTACAATGCGGGGGCGCGTCCGCGTATACGGACCGAACAATATGTTGCTCGGGACGGCTCGCGCCAATGAGCGCGGCGTCCTTGAGCCAGAAAGACTTATCGCACATTAATCAACACGAGAAAAAAATGACTCGAGCTATTCGTAACATTGCGATTATTGCCCACGTTGACCACGGCAAGACCACGATGGTGGACTGCCTGCTTCGCAGCGCCGGCACCTTCCGCGCCAATCAGCAGGTTGCTGAACGCGTGATGGACTCCAACGACCTGGAACGCGAACGCGGCATTACCATTCTTTCGAAGAACTGTGCTGTCGAATATGAAGGCACGCACATCAACATTATTGACACCCCGGGGCATGCTGACTTCGGTGGTGAAGTTGAACGCGTTCTCTCCATGGTTGACGGCGTGCTGCTTCTCGTTGACGCTGTTGAAGGCCCGATGCCGCAGACGCGTTTCGTGACTCGCAAGGCGCTCGCTCAGGGCCTGAAGCCCATCGTCGTCGTCAACAAGATCGACCGTCCGGGCGCCCGTCCCGACTGGGTCGTCAATCAGACGTTCGACCTCTTCGACAAGCTCGGCGCTACTGAAGATCAGCTCGACTTCCCGGTCATCTATGCTTCCGCTCTCAATGGTTTTGCCGGTCATACGACCGACGTTGAAGAACTGAAGAAGATCGGCAACATGCGTGCCGTCTTTGACGACATCATCAAGTACATCCCGGTTCGTGATGACAACCCCGATGGCAGTCTGATGCTTCAGATCTGCTCGCTCGACTATTCGAGCTACGTCGGCAAGATCGGCATTGGCCGTGTTCACCGCGGCCGCATCCGTTCGAACATGGATGTTGCGATCATGAACGGTCCTGAAGACACCCCGAAGCGTGTGAAGATCAACCAGATCCTGAAGTTCGAAGGCCTTGAACGCCAGGTGGTCGACGAAGCTGAGGCCGGCGACATCGTTCTTGTCAACGGCATTGAAGAACTCGCTATCGGTACGACCATTACGGATCTGCAGAATCCTGAAGCTCTTCCGATGCTCAAGGTTGACGAACCGACTCTGACGATGAACTTCCAGGTGAACTCTTCCCCGCTCGCCGGTCGTGAAGGCAAGTTTGTTACCTCCCGTCAGATTCGTGAACGTCTTGAACGCGAACTCAAGTCCAACGTTGCCATGCGCGTTCGCAACACTGACGATGAAACCGTCTGGGAAGTTGCCGGCCGTGGTGAACTGCATCTCACGATTCTTCTTGAAAATATGCGTCGCGAAGGCTTCGAGCTTGCCGTTTCTCGTCCGCGCGTCTTGCTCAAGGAAATCGACGGTGTCAAGATGGAACCGTATGAACTTCTCACGGTCGACGTTGAAGAAGAACATCAGGGTTCCGTCATGGAAGAACTCGGCCGCCGCAAGGGCGATCTGCAGGACATGCAGCCGGACGGCAAGGGCCGCGTGCGTCTCGAGTACCGCATTCCGGCTCGCGGCCTCATCGGCTTCCAGAGCCTCTTCATGACGATGTGCCGCGGCACGGGCATCATGAGCCACGTTTTCGACGACTACGGTCCCATCAGCCGCGGCGACATCGGTGAACGCCGTTCCGGCGTGATCATCTCTCAGGACGACGGCGAGGCCGTGGCCTATGCGCTTTGGAAGATTCAGGAGCGCGGCCGTCTCTTCGTCTCCCCGGGCGACAAGCTCTATGAGGGCATGATCATCGGTGAACACGCTCGTGAAAACGACATTGTCGTGAATCCGATTCGCGGCAAGCAGCTGACCAACATCCGTGCTTCCGGCACCGACGAAGCCATTCGTCTCGTTCCGCCTGTCAAGCTCACGCTTGAAAGTGCCGTTGAATTCATCAACGACGACGAACTCGTGGAAATCACGCCGCATTCCATCCGTCTGCGCAAGCGCTACCTGAAGGACTTCGAACGCAAGCGCGCTGCTCGTGCCGTTCAGAACGAATTCGGCGAAACGGATGAGTAAGAAAAAGTCCAAGGCTTGTGATGCGCCCTGCCCCTGCGGGAGCGGGGCTGCACTCGCGGCCTGTTGCGGACGCCTGCACGCAGGTGAAGCCGCTGCTACACCCGAAGCGTTGATGAGAAGCCGTTATTCGGCCTACGCCCTTGGTCTTGATGACTATGTCATGGAGACTTGGGCGCCCGAAACGCGGCCAGCCGTGCTTTTCGAAGCCGGTGAGGAACGTCCGAAGTGGCTTTCGCTTGCAATTATCTCCACCACGGAGGACGGCGATGCGGGTACGGTTCACTTCGTGGCTCGAGGGCGAACGTCACAGGGGGCCTTCAGACTGGACGAGAACAGTCGCTTTCGCCGTGAGAATGGCCGTTGGTTATATGTCGACGACACGTTCGACGAAAAGTAACATCTCGACTTATGAGCCGCCCGTTCGGGCGGCTCACTTTTTTATTGGAACAATTTGATTTTTCGGAACCGACTTCATGCCTCTCAATCCTGAAGACTGGCGCTTTACCGTAGCGCCGATGCTGGACTGGACCGACCGGCACTGCCGGTACTTCCACAGACTGCTGACCGGTCGTGCCCGTCTCTACACCGAGATGGTGACCACCGGGGCGATCATCCATGGTGATCGAGACCGTCTGCTCGGCTTCTCGCCGGCTGAACATCCTGTTGCCTTGCAGCTCGGCGGCTCGGATCCTGCAGATTTGGCAGAATCCGTTCGCATTGCTTCTGCCTATGGTTACGATGAGTACAACCTCAACTGCGGCTGTCCCTCCGAGAGGGTTCAGAAGGGGAGCTTTGGCGCCTGTCTGATGCTCGAGCCAGAAACTGTGGCTGCCTGCGTCAGAGCCATGCAGGATGTTACCGACAAGCCGGTGACTGTGAAGCACCGCATTGGCGTTGACGATCACAACGATTACGGATTCGTTCGAGATTTTGTGGGCACGGTCTATGAAGCGGGATGTCGAGTTTTCATTGTGCATACGCGCTCGGCTTGGCTCAAGGGTCTGTCGCCTAAGGAAAATCGCGAAGTGCCGCCGCTCGTTCGCGAAACGGCGTTTCAGCTGAAAAAGGATTTTCCGGGCACTGTGATGCTGATCAATGGTCAGATTGCGACTCTTGATGAGGCAAAGGGCCTGATCGATGCCGGAATGGACGGCGTAATGGTGGGCCGTGCGGCCTATCAGAACCCATGGATGCTCGCCGGGGTTGACGAGGTGCTCTATGGTGTTGAGCATGAGGCCACACGTCTGGAGTGTGTGCGACGTATGACGGCATATCTGGAAGCGAATTATGCTGACGATATTCATGCCATTCGTGCAGTGGCACGACACGTGAACGGACTTGCTCAGGGACTTCCGGGCGCCCGCCGTTGGCGTCAAGTGCTCTCTGATCCTGCCGCCATCAAGGCGAAGGGGGCGAGGTTGGTGCAGTTCGCCTGGGAAGAGGCTTTTGGTGAAGCCTGATCCTAATCAAGAAAAATGCCTGAGGAAAACCTCAGGCATTTTCTTTAGGAAGAGATTGCTCAGCGCTTTTGGGCTGGTGTCTTGCGAGCTTTGCCGGTTGCGGCCTTTTTGGCCTGCAAGGCCCGGGCTCGGCGTGTAACTTCGCTTTCGTGTTCGGCTTCCCATGTCTTGCGGCGGGGTTGCGAGGTTTCGATGGCAGCCTTGATGGCCAGAGCTGCGGTCTTGTTGAAGCGGTACTGGCTGTCGCGGATTCTTTCGTTCTTGAGCCAAACGGCGGTTGGGACGACTCGAGTCTTGCGGCCCGCAGGCGCCAGTTCTTCAGCGAAGGCCGGCATGAGCTTGCCGCGGTTGGACGTCATGAGACCGATGCTGAGCGAGTCGATGAGTTCCGGGAAGTCAACGGTGAGTGTGCGGGTGCCGTTGATGTATCGGAGATCCCAGCGGGCTTTTGCAACGGGATCCGGCAGGCTCCGCTGGCAGAAGATCGTTCCGGTTTTGGTTTGATAGACGTTGACACGACCGTTTTGCGGCAGTTCGACCGTACGGACCTGAGTGCCGCGGCGTGTTTTGACTTTCTGCTTGCCGGTAAGTTTTTTGATCGCCGTTTCAAAGCGAAGGCCGATTGGAGTAACGTCCTTGCCCGGCAGTGCGTTGAGACAGTAGGGCGTTTCCTTCGTGAAGCGCTCGGAAAAGTCCTCGATGGTGTTCGAGCCGGTAAAGGCGGTGCGGCTCAGGGCGAGCAGTTCGTCCTGTGTAATCCAAAGCGTGGCGGCATAGGCGATGCTGCCTTCTGGGAATCGTTCCTCACCCATAAAGAGGGCTGCCTTGGTAGGCATGTTTCCGCGGGTTCTCAGAAAATCGCGAATTTCCAGGCCTGTGACGTCATAAGCTTCAAGCGTTACACAGAGTTCTAGCTTTTCCTTGCCTCCGAATTCGATGACGACATAGTTGTTCTCAGGGCGAAGCGCCGTAGGATTTTCAGGCGGTACGCGCTGGCCTTGGCGCAGGATGCCGACGGCGCCCGAACCCCAGGAGAAGCCGTGGGGTTTCCCAAAGGAGTAGGCTTCCTCAACCTTGTATCGGTTGTTTTCGCGGATCAGGTCGGTGATGCGGAACTGAGTGCCTTCGTCATCATCAAAGAAATAGAGGCCGTCTCCCTTGAAGGCATCAACGACGGGCATGGGAATTAACTTCGCGACAAGAGGCGAAGCCGGTTTGGAGCGTGCGCCGATATTGGTGAAGGTGGCGGGCTTGATATTTTCGCGCGTCGGAGTTGTGGACGCACAGCCCGTGAGCCAGAGGGCGGCGGCTGCAGAGGCTGAGCCGATCAGCGTGCGGCGTGTGATGAGAACGGACATGTAGGAAAGTCCTCAAAAATGTAGTTGTGTTTGTGCGCAGTCGGCAGGAATCAAGGTCTGTTCTTCTGAGACAGAGAGAAATCCGAGCCTATCGGGTGAGAATAGCAGATTAAGTGCAAAATCGAACAGATCATTACAAGCCGTTTCACGGCCAACGTGCCGTCTGCAATTGTCTGGCCGCCATGTCGGCTGTTTCGAGCAATGCATCAAACAGAGGTGCTTCCCAATGGACTTTGGGAAGCGAAGTGCGTGTAAGTGCAATTTCTGCTTCTACGATGAATCGCGATGGTGCGAGCGATGCCAGCAAAAGCCAGTTGTCGAAGATGCGGCCGCGAGAAGCGTGAAGTATGTCGGCGGACGGAATCGAGTCCGATTTGCAGCCGTTTTCTCGTGCATCAGCCGGCATCAGATTCCAAAGATCATTGCAATGAAACCTTGCCCAGGGAAGCATGTGGTCAATGGCAAGCCTCTGAGGCGTGAGGGGCCTGCCGCTCCAGACGCTGGGCAGAACTTTTTGGGAAAGTGCTGTTTTGTAGGCGGTTGTGGCGAAGGCGGTGTCGCGTGCGAATGCCGGCGGTAAAAGTCGAACGATGATGTCGGCTTGTGTAAAGGCATCTCTGACGATCGTCAGAGATTCGAAACGTGCGGAAAGTCTCGCCCATTCAAGAATCAGGCTGTCTTCCAACCATGGCGCGATTCGATTGAGTTCCAGCCAGAGTTCGGCTGGAAAGGCTATTAGGCCGTACCGGTCGACGAGCGAACGTCGTCCGTCAAAGGCCGGTCGGCGACCGTGGTGAGAAGGGATATAGCTGAAGACTGGGTGATTCTTTTCATCTCTGATGTACTGCACCGGGCCTTTGAGGGCGGTTGTCACGACGTCGTCGAAAAGCTGTTTAAGGACGGCCGTTTGATTGGCTGGTCGTGCGACGTCCCGCATCATGGATTCGTAAATTCCGTATTGATTCCGACAGGCCGACATGGCGAGGTCAAGAGCCGTCTTGAAGCCGAGTTCGCGATTCTGATGAATTTGCCTTGGCATCCTGGAGCCGCAGCCGAGCTGCCAGTAGTCGCGAACCCATCGTTCTGCAATGAGACCGAGCGGAATCAGAGCTTTTCCTTTGTCAAATCTGACGCATCGCGGCATCGTGCGGTTGATGTCGCAGAGAGCGCGAAGCAAGGCAAGCTTGTAGGTTGAGGTTTTGGCATCCTTTTCAAGGATCTGGCGAAGGCGCTTGTTGCTTCGTTCGCTTTTGGAGTCTCTCAAAAAGACGAAGGATGCCCAGCGGCATTGGTATTCCGGAGAGCCCGTATTGTCCAAAAGATTCTGAAAAGCGAGACGAAAGCCCATTCGCTCGAAGAGCGTGATGTAGTCAAGCGCGTCGCGAACGAAGGTCTTTCTGTCGGGATCGCCCTTATGGTCGAGCGGCACGATGACGATCAGGGTGCCTGAGTCAGATGCGGCGCGCTCCATGAAGGAGGCGGTTTCGTAAAGCTCGTGATCGGAAAGATGCTGAAGCATGCCGCAGGTGTAGACGGCGTCGAATCGTGAGGAATCGCAGGCGAAAAGTCTTTCTTCGGAAGATTTGTCCGGTGGAAGACTGAGTGGCGTGAAGGAAGGAGACTGTGCGCCGAGCATGGCTTGAGCCTTGTCTTTGGCGCGCTTCAGCATTGTTTCACTGCCGTCTGTTGCGGTGACCTGAGCGCCGAGCCGGGTCATGAAGCGTGCGTCGCGGCCCGACCCGCAACCGAGTTCAAGAACGCGGGAGCCGTCCGGAATCCAGCGTGAGAGCAGCGATTGAATGTCCTTGGACGGCTGTCCCTCATATCTTTCGAAGAAGATGTCGGCATGGGTTTCGTAGGCGGACGGCATTGGCATGGCGGATTCCTCAGAGTTCGACGATGCGGCCCGGATTGAGTCGATTGTCTGGGTCGAATGCTCTCTTCAGGGCGCGCATGGCGGCAAGCTCTACAGGCGTTTTGGTTCGCTTGATTTCTTGCGTTTTAAGACTGCCGACGCCGTGTTCTGCGGCAATGGAGCCGCCGACAGCCAAAACACGGTCGTGAACGAGTCGGTGAATGGCTTCCTCATGCGCAAAGGCAGTGCTGGCGGGACCGACGTTGAAATGCAGGTTGCCGTCGCCGTAATGGCCGAAAATCGAAGGCTCGACACCCGGGAAGGCTTCGTGCAGGGCGCGGTTTGTTTCCTCGATGAATGTGACCAGACTGGAGCGCGGAACACTGATGTCGTGCTTGACGTTTCCGCCCTGGCGCTTGACGGCGGAGGGAATGGTCTCGCGGCATTGCCAGAAGGCTTCGCGGTCGGACTCGCTCTTGCTTACGGCGCCGTCCATAATTATTCCGTTTTCCAAGAGCGGTGCCAGAACTGCTTCAAGTTCTTCGGAAGATTCGTCCGCATCCCGGCGCCAGTCGGAGATGTCGAGAAGAACCTGCCAGTCGGTGATCGAAACGGGAGGATTCAAGCCTGTGATGGCGGAAAGAGACTCCAGTGGCGTGCGGCCGATAAGCTCGAAGGCGGTAAGGCCGGGCCCGAAGGCTGACTCGAGTGTTTCAAAGAGCGTTTCGACGTCCTCAAGGCAGTGCGGCGTGATCCATGCGGAAACGATGGATTTGGGCATTGGCTCCAGCGACAGGACAGCTTCGGTGATGATGCCGAGCGTGCCTTCCGATCCGATGAAGACGTCGCGCAGGCTGTAGCCGGAGTTGTCCTTGCGAAGTCCCTTCATGAGGTTGAGAATTTTGCCCGAGGTCAGCACCACCTTGAGCCCGAGCACTTGGCGGCGTGCCATGCCGTAGCGAAGCACGTGAACGCCGCCGGCATTGGCGGCGATGACGCCGCCGATCTGGCACGAGCCTTCTGCTGCGAGCGACAGTGCCAGCAGGCGTCCGGCATCTGCTGCTGCCTTCTGAGCGTCCTGAAGCACGACGCCCGCTTCCAGCGTGATGGTATTGTTGACCGTGTCGACGTTGAGAATGCGCTTCATGCGTCCAAGCTGCAGAATGAGCGTCCTTTGAGAAAGAGAATCCGGTAGGCCGGGTTCGGGCGTGGCGCCGCCGACATTGCTGGTGTTTCCTCCCTGAGGAATTACGACCAGGTCGTATCGGTCGGCAATTTCCATGACAAGTGAAACCTCTTGACTTGAGGCGGGGCGCACGATGGCCAGAGCCTGTCCTTGTCGGCGGCCTCGCCCGTCCAGTGCGGCGGCAGAAACGTCGACGGAATCAGTGATGAGGCCTGCTTCACCGAGAGTGGATCGCAGCGAGTCGAGTATTTCGTGAGCGGAGGTCATGATGGGATGCGATTACAGTAAGAAGATGCCTCAATCATACCGTTGCTCGAAAAGGCGGTGAGCAGCAAGCGGACGGTGCAAATGAAAAGAGCCCGAAGCTGAATGCTTCGGGCTCGGATGCGGTCGGCGAAAGTGCGGAATTACTTCAGCGCTTCGAAGACGCGGGCCGTAATGGCGTCGATGGCGCCGAGGCCGGAGATGGCACGGTACTTCGGAGCCGTCTTGTCGCCGGACTTGGCGAGGTCGCTGTAGAAGCCGACCAAGGCTTCCGTCTGGCTGTGATAGACGTCAAGGCGCTTGCGGACAACTTCCTCGCGGTCGTCGTCACGCTGGATGAGCGGATCGCCCGTCACATCGTCCCTGCCTTCAACCTTCGGCGGGTTGTACTTGATGTGATAGGTGCGGCCGGAGACCGGATCCACGCGGCGGCCGGACATGCGTTCGACGATTTCAGCATCGGGCACCTGGATTTCGAGGACGTAGTCGATCGGAATGCCGGCAGCCTGAAGGGCTTCAGCCTGCGGGATCGTGCGGGGAAAGCCGTCGAAAAGGGCGCCGTTGACAGCGTCAGGCTGAGCCAGACGGTCCTTGACGAGGCCGATGATGATGTCGTCGGAGACGAGCTGACCCTTGTCCATCACGGCCTTGGCAGCCAGACCGAGCGGCGTGCCGGCCTTGACGGCGGCACGAAGCATGTCGCCCGTGGAGATCTGGGGAATGCTGAACTTTTCGCAGATGAACTTGGCCTGCGTGCCCTTGCCGGCACCGGGGGGCCCAATCAGAATCAGACGCATTGGAATGCTCCTTCGATATGAAATGAATGACGCCGGACATTACCGGCGGCCTGCCGTCCGGGGGAACGGCGGTTAATAATGAAATTTTATCGCGAATCCTTTGGAATTCAAAGACTGCGGAAAATTAGACGGGAGTGCCCTTCTGGAAGATCTCGCGAACGCGGTCCAAATCTTCCTGCGTGTCAACGCCGGCCGGCAAGGCGGCGTCAAGAACCATGACGGCGATGCGTTCGCTGTAGTAAAGGGCGCGGAGCTGTTCGAGGCTTTCCAGCTTTTCCAGCGGCGCCTGCGGCAGGGTCGGGAAGCGGCGCAGGAATCCGGCACGGTAAGCGTAGAGGCCGAGGTGGTGCAGCGGAGCAAAGCCCTCAGGCAGGCTTTCCTTTGTTTCGCGGAAATGATCGCGGGGCCAGGGAATGGGTGCGCGCGAGAAAGTGAGGGCGGTGCCTCGATTGTCGAGCACAACCTTGACGACATTGGGGTTGAAGAAGCTCTCGACGTCGTGGATGGTGTGGGCGGCCGTGGCCATGGCGCAGTCGGGGCGAGAGGCGAGAAGAGCGGCCACGTCCCGGATGACGTTCAGAGGCATCAGAGGTTCGTCGCCCTGAAGATTGACGACGATTTCGTCGTCGGCGAGCCCGATTTTGGTGACAGCCTCGGCGAGTCGATCGGTGCCTGTCGGATGGTGAGGATCCGTCATGATCACGTCAAGGCCGGCAGAGGCGCAGGCTTCGTAAACGGATGCGTCGTCCACGGCGACGACGACTCGGTCAGCGCCGCAGGAGAGCGCGCGTTCGGCCACGCGGACAATCATCGGCTTTCCGCAGATGTCGGCGAGCGGCTTGTCGGGAAGGCGCGACGACTTGAGGCGCGCCGGAATGATCACGGTAAAGGACATGAGAACCTCACTTGGGATCAAGCGCGGAGGAACGCTCGGAATAATGACGGGCTTCGTTGTCGCTCAGACTGCGGGCGGCGTTGCGCAACATCACGGGAATGTCGTGGCGGACTTCAAAAGCGAGACGGCAGCGAGGGCAGATGAGCTCGCGGCGCTCGCCGTCCCCCTGCAGAAGTCTTCCCTTGCAGACCGGGCAGACGATCATGTCGTTGAGTTTGGCAGACATTGTTCTCAGTATCCCTTTCGGAACGGATTAAAACCAATATTCTACCGCCCGAAGAGGTTGAAGAACCATATGAAAAGCGCCTCTGACCGCATCAATCATTGCGGGAGGCGCTTTTCGGAAGGGCGGGTTTTAGGGCTCAGCGTCTGGCGGCCGCTTCGCGGGCGCGCTTGTCGATCAGGTCGATCAGATATGCGTCGAGCTTCACTTCGAGTCCAACAACCCAGATGCGCTTGTCTCCGGCGAGAGCCGGATTGCTGCGGCATTTCACGGCATCCTTGCCCGTGATGAAGATGATGTCTTCGCTTCGACCGGCAAAGGGGTTCACGGCAAAGTCGAAATGATCTCCAAGTTCAAGTTCGGCGCCGTCGATGTCGTGAGCGCGGATCATGGCAAAGAAGCGTCCCGGTGCGGCAATGCCGGCTGCGGAAAGCGGCTTCAGATGCTCGTTGTGAACCTTTTTGGACAGGTCGTCAATGAGAGCCGTTTTGCCGGTCGCAAGCTGAGTGCAGAGGCCGAAGCAGCTTGAGGCGGCAAAGCGCGGCGTGCGGCTTTCGACGACGGCTTCGTTCGTCGTGTTGAGAACGATTGCATCCACCGTGTCCAGACGGGAGGGAGGCTCGCGCAGCGGGCCCGCCGGAAGAACCCAGCCGTTGCCCAGGCCTCGGGCTCCTACGACAGCGATTTCGACGTCGCGAGCCAGGGCGGCATGCTGAAGTCCGTCATCGCTGACGATGAGGTCCACTTCCGGATGCGCCTCAAGAAGTGCGCGGCCCGCTTCGAATCTGGCGCGGCCGACGGCGACGGGGACTTTCGTCTCGCGGGCGATGAGAAGCGGTTCGTCTCCGGCTTCGGAGGCAGGCGTATCTTCGTTGATCAGCCGAATGCCGTCATCGCGTCGGCCGAAGCCGCGGGAGATGACGCCGGGATGCCATCCGCGCGCCTGAAGTTCACGCACAAGCGTGATGGTTACGGGCGTCTTGCCTGTGCCGCCAACATAAATGTTGCCGACTACGACAACGGGAACAGGAAGACGGTTGGGCACGGTTCGCTCACGGCGAGAACGGCTCACGGCAAGAAAAACGAGGGAAAGCGGAGAAAGAAGCCAGGGCACGGGACCGCGTGCGGCCCATTGGCGGTGAGCCCAGGCTTCAAAGCCGGCGCGCCATGTCATGAGAAGGCCTCCTCAAGAACGCTCGGCTGTTGGAAAATGGAGGGACAAGCCCGGAGAAAAAACGAAAGTAAGGGTGTAGGGGGTGGTTTGTCGGACATGACAGTGATACAAGAGCGCAGGGATTTGCGCGGGAAGGGTAATGATAAACGGTTTTGCTCCATGGCGTGCGGGCTGGCAGGGCGAACGCTTACACATTTAGACTTGACAAACGATCATTCCTATAAATCATAAGAGTGGCAACTATTTAGCTTG
>CAKQKT010000017.1 GCA_934249275.1 uncultured Sutterella sp.
GGCTTCAGAGACGACAACTACTTTTTCCTAAAAGTCAAGGCTGCGTTCCCCGGACTTCCGTGATGAACCTAAAAAAACCGGTCATCTTGCGACGACCGGCAAATTCGGAGTTTTTGGGTTCAAATGCAACTGAATCAGTTCAGCTTACCGGCTGCGGACGAACACCTGGGTATGAATGTGATCGGCCGGAATCGTGCGGTACTGAAGAATGATGTTGCGCACATATTCAACAAAGAGCGAGGAGCCGCAGAGATAGACGTCGCTTTCGGCGTCCATGCAGGCATGGCGCAACGTGGCGGGCATCAGCTTGCCGGTGAACTGGTAGTCCTGGCCGACATGCTCGTCGGAGCGCGGTTCGGTATAGCCGACGGCCATGCCGTGGTCCGGAATCAGCTTGACGAGATTCCTCGTTTCTTCCTGAAGCGGGAAATGATCGCCGTTCTTCGTCGAATAAATGAGATGCACGCGGCGAAGCGGATGATCGGTGGCAATTTCGGAAAGCATCGCAACCATCGGGGTGATGCCGATGCCTTCGGCAATCATGACGACGGGCGTCTCGCGATCATCAAGCACAAAGCCGCCGGCAGGTTCGGACACTTCGATTTCATCGCCAACATGCAGAGACTGGGTCAACTCTGCGGAAAGAGCGCCGCGGTCGTTGTCGAGAACCTTGATCGTGATGCGGTAGCAGCCTTCGTCCGGCGTGCTGCAAAGGGTGTAGGCACGCGGCTCGAAGCCTTCAAGACGAAGCGCCACGCCCTGGCCGGCGCGGAAGGAAGGCATCGGCCGGCCGTCGGCCGACATCAGCGTGAAGGTCGTCGTGTCCACGCATTCACGCTTGCGGTTCATCACCTTGAATTTGCGCCAGCCCTTCCATTCAACAAACGCCGGAGCCTTCGCTTCATCAACGTGCGCTTCCTTCTTTTCGAAAAATCCAAACATGATGCTCCTCCTTTCCAATGTTGGGTTTACCTGATGCCAAACTGCATTCAATACTGGTCCTATTAATGCCGCCAAGCATCAGCGCCTTGGTGATTTAAAGCATACTCCTAGTTCTTTAGTACTACCTCTTTAGTATTGTTTTTTGTTGACGAATTAGGCAATTCGAACTAGTCCTTACACACTTTGTACTACCTTAGCGATACGAACTTACCCTAATCCCCTCTTAAAAACGCCGAAAATTCGTAAACCGAATTCACATGCCGAAGAATGCATGCGAAGCATGCCCGATAACATTCACCGTACAGGCATATTTAGAGTGCACGCCGATTTTCATTACAAAATTACAAAAAGAAAGCCGGCCCGTCTGCGGAGACGGCCGGCTTGGCATTAGCGTTTCAGCGCTTTCAGCACATCAGATCTTGAGGATCTCGCGGCGATAGTACTGCAGCTCCTCAATGCTCTCCTCAATATCGGAGAGCGCCTGTTGATTCGTCGCCTTCTGGACGTTTCTCGTCTTTTCGGGCGCCCATCGGCGGGTGAGCTCCTTGAGAGTCGAGACGTCAAGATAGCGGTAGTGGAAGTAGTCCTCGAGGTTCGGGAGCCAGCGCGCCATGAAGCGGCGGTCCTGGCCGATCGTGTTGCCGCACATCGGGCTCTTGCCCTGGGGCACGAAGCGGCGGAAGGTTTCGATGAAGATCTTCTCGCACTCGGCCTCGTCGACGGTGCTCTCCCTGACGCGGGCCACGAGACCCGAACGCGTGTGCGTGTCGGTGTTCCAGTCGTCCATGCTGTTGAGCACTTCGTCGCTCTGATGCACGGCGACCACGGGGCCCTTGTGCAGAATGTTGAGATTCTTGTCGGTAATGATTGCCGCGACTTCGATCACGCGGTTCACCTCGGGCTGCAGCCCTGTCATCTCCATGTCGATCCAGATCAGGTTGTCGTCCGAATACGAGGGATCTCGTTCAATATCGTTCGTCATGGCTTGTCGTTCATTCAAAAAATGGTTTCGTGCACAGTCGCTGCGGACTCGGCGAATCTTCCTGACGAGACGCCGATCCGCCATAATATATGGATTATCGTCTTTTTTCTTCATTTCCGTTCCCTCCGCTGCGCCCCTCGCCGTTTTTTCACTCATGTCCCTGCACGCCACCTTCATCGAGCACACCTTTGCAAGCGTCCTCACGCTTTACGTGACGCTCGAGTGCGCGATCACGATCATGCAGACCCGCGCAGCCGAGAAGTCCTGCAAAAAGGTTCCCGAAGGCTTTGAAAACAAGCTTTCGCTCGCCGCCGTTCGGAAGGCGGCCGACTATACGGGCGAACTTGCGCAGGCGAATCTTCTCCTGACGGTCGTCGGCGCTGGCTTTGCGCTCGTTATGACGTTCGGGCACGGATTCAACATTCTTACGGCCGTCGTGCAGACCTTGTTCGGCACGGGCATTCCCGCCCACTGGGTTCTCATCAACCTGATCGTTCTCCTCATGTTCCTCATCGAGCTCCCGTTTGACTGGTGGGCCCGATACCGCGTAAAGGAACGCTACGGCTACATGCGAGAGCCCCGCCGCCACTGGCTCTCCCGAACGCTTTCCGAAGCTCTCTGGGGCTGGCTCGTCTTCATGCCGTTCTCGGCCCTGCTTCTCACTGTCTTCGAATATGCAGGATCGAACTGGTGGAAGATCGCCTGGGCTCTCTGGACGACTTACCTTCTCTGGCGATGGAAGCTTTCGAGCGTCTACGGCGTCTTCTGGAAGCGCCGCAGCCGGCCCTTCAAAAACATTGAAACCCGCGAAGCCGTGCGCGAACGCCTCCGCCGCCAGGGCATCACCATGACCGAAATGGTCGTCATGACGCGTCCCGCCTCCTGGGGGCACTCGAGCATCGTGCTCTCCGGCTGGGGCTTCAAGCGCCGCGTCATCGTCTTCGCGCACGTCGCGCACCTGCTCAACCGCGAAGAGCTTCTCGGACTCGTCGCCCACGAAGCCGCGCACATCCGGCACTTTCACGGCGTCATGCGATTCCTCATCAACGCAGCCATCTCCTATTTCTTCTGCTGGCTCGCAGGCTGGGGCGCCACGCACGTGCAGTTCTTCCACGGCTTCAACTATTCGACTCTGCTCACGCTCGACATGCCGGGCACGCATGCAGGCTACGTCTGCGCGGTCGCGCTCGTCGTCTTCCCGATGCTTCTCTACCCGTTTCTGCCCGTGCTCAATCTGGCTGCGCGCCTCATTCAGTACGACGCCGACCTTTACGCCGCACGCATCGTCGGCCCCGACACCATGATCAGCGCACTCGTCAAGCTCCACAAGGACACGACAACCTCGCTCTCTCCTTCGCTCGTCTATTCGCTCGTGCACTACAAGCGCCCGCATCCCGGCATGCGCGTCACCAATCTGCAGCGCCTCAAGCGCCTCTCCGATTCGAACTCCCGGCTGGCGAGATTCCTCTTTTCCAAACCCGCCGTTGCGAAACCTTCCGGCGGCGCGTCCCCGACGTCCGAAGCAGACTAAACTACATCACCGACTGTTTTTTTTCGCGGACTCGATCCGCCCACGATTTCCATGGCCAAATATTCCCGCAAGCCCCGTCAGAATGCCGAAGCCGCCGGCCCGCTCATTACAGGCCGAGTCACCGCCGGCCACGGCCGCCACTACTTTGTGACGACCGACGACGGCACCGTCCTTGAAGCACATCGACGCGGCAAGAAGGGCGACGTCGTCGTGGGCGACATCGTCGAGTGCACCGAGCCCGTCTCCGGCGTGTCCGCCATCGAATCCATCCGCGACCGCCGAAATCTCCTCTACCGCTCCGACGAGTGGCGCATCAAGTCGCTCGCCGCGAACATCGACCTCGTCTGCATCGTCTTCGCCTCCCGACCGACCTTCAATCCCTGGTTCATCTGGAAGGCTCTTCTTGCGGCCCATCAGGCCGGCATTCCCGCGCTCGTCATCCGCAACAAGTCCGAGCTCGCCGAAGGCGCCGAAGAGGCCGAAGCCGCCGTCAAGCTTCTCGAATCGATCGGGCACGACGTCGTGACCGTCTCCGCCACGGGCGAACCCGAAGCCACCCGCGCCCACCTTCTTGAAAGGCTCGAGGGCAAGGCCTCCCTTCTCGTCGGACAGTCCGGCATGGGCAAGTCCACGATCCTCAACCTTCTCGTCCCGCACGCCCAGGCCGCCACGAGGGAATTCTCCGTTGCTCTCAACCTCGGCAAGCAGACGACCACCGCCGCCCGCTGGTACGACGCCAAGGACGACGACTGGCAGGGCAGCGTCGTCGACACCCCGGGCTTCCAGGAATTCGGCCTCGCGCACCTCTCCCTCAACGACATCCTGCGCGCCATGCCCGACATCGCCGCTCATGTCACGGACTGCCGCTTCTTCAACTGCCGCCACCTTGAGGAACCCGGCTGCGGGGTCAAGGCCGCCGTTGAGGCAGGCGAAATCGATGAGGCTCGCTACGCCTTCTACAAGTCGCTCGCCGTGCATGCCGACACGCTTCCCCTATAATCGATTTTCCGACTCACGCTCCACTTAGGTCCACGACATGGCTGAGGTTATTCCCATTGCTTCGAAACCCGCTCCCGTGCGCAGTCTTCCGATTCCGCAGACGGGCGTCGTACACCGCACGAACGGACACTGGACCGACAACCGCGGCCGTCCCCTCAGGGACCTTCGCATTTCCGTCACGGATCACTGCAACTTCCGCTGCCGCTACTGCATGCCCAAGGAGAAGTTCAGCAATCCGCACGCCTTTCTCGCCCACACGGAGCTCCTCACCTTTGAAGAAATCCTCCGCATCGCGCGAATCGTGGTCGCCAACGGCGTTGAAAAGCTCCGTCTCACAGGCGGCGAGCCTCTCCTTCGAAAGGGCCTTGAGGACCTTGTAAGGGATCTTCGTCAGCTCAAGACGCCCGACGGACGCGACATCGACATCGCGCTCACGACAAATGCCTCCATTCTCAAGAAGAAGGCTCAAGCGCTTCGCGACGCCGGCCTCGACCGCGTCACGATCAGCCTCGACGCCATCGACGAAGAGATCTTCCAGGGCTTCAACGACGTGGGCTTTCCCGCCGCAACCGTGATCGACAACATCCGCTACGCCGCCGATCTCGGCTTCCGCGTCAAGGTCAACACCGTCGTCAAGCGCGGCGTCAACGAATCCGAAGTCGTCCACATCTGCGAACATTTCCGCGGCACCGGCATCATTCCGCGCTTCATCGAGTACATGGACGTCGGCACCTCCAACGGCTGGCGCATGACCGACGTCGTTCCCTCGGCCGAAATCGTCGAGATGATCCGAGCCAAATGGCCCGTTGAGCCCGTCGGGGCCAACTATCCCGGCGAAACCGCCTCCCGCTGGCGCTACAAGGACGGCGCCGGAGAATTCGGCTGCATCTCCTCCGTCACGCAAGCCTTCTGCGGCGAATGCTCTCGCGCCCGCCTCAGCATGGACGGACGCCTCTACCTCTGCCTCTTCGCCACCGAAGGCTACGACATCCGCACGATGCTCCGCGGCGGCGCAACCGATTTCGAAATCGAGCAAGCTCTCGGCCGCATCTGGACCGCCCGCGACAACCACTACTCCGAGCTTCGCTCCCTCGGGATCGCCCCCGAGCGCGCCAAGATCGAAATGAGCTACATCGGCGGCTAACATCGTCTAGGCATCATGCCTTAGATCAGAAGGTTTCAGGCCCTTCATTGGGACAGAACGCGCCCGCGTCCGTATACTTGAAGGTCCGTATAAAAGTCTTCGCCCCACCAGCGGCCTGTTCGCGCCATTTGTGCGCCCCTTTTTGCGTCCTTATTTTTTCGACGGCATTCACAGGCCCGCCATGCGTTGACGAACCGCCCGGCTCCCCCGCCGGGCGAGCATTCAATATAAGAAAGAGTCCCCTTATGTTCAGCAATCCCACTGCGATCACCTTTGTAGGCTACCTGCTCGTCATGGTCTGCGTCGGGTTCTACGCCTACTATCACACCCGCAGCTACGGCGACTACATTCTGGGCGGCCGAAGCCTTGGCGGCTTTGTGACGGCCCTCTCGGTCGGCGCCTCCGACATGTCCGGCTGGCTCCTGATGGGCCTGCCGGGCGCGGTCTTCCTCGCCGGCATCTCCCAGTCCTGGATCGGCATCGGCCTCATCCTCGGCTCCTACATCAACTGGTGCATCGTCGCTTCGCGCCTGCGCGTCTACACGGAAAAAACCCACAACGCGCTCACGCTTCCCGACTACTTCTCCCACCGCTTCGAGGACAAGCAGAATCTTCTGCGCATCATGTCCGCAGTCGTGATCCTGCTCTTCTTCACGATCTATTGCGCCTCGGGCGTCGTCGCCGGCGCCCGCCTCTTCGAAAACACCTTCCACATGTCCTATGAGACGGCGCTTCTTCTCGGCGCCGCCGCCACGATCTGCTACGTCTTCGTGGGCGGCTTCCTCGCCGTCTCCTGGACCGACACCATCCAGGCCCTGCTGATGTGCATCGCGCTCATCGTGACGCCGATCGCCGTCATGTACGACCTTGGCGGCTTCGCCGCCGCCACCGAGCGCGTTGCGAGCATCGACCCGAAGATGCTCAACATTCTCGAGGGCCACACCTTCATCGGCATCGTGAGCCTTCTCGCCTGGGGCCTCGGCTACTTCGGCCAGCCGCACATTCTCGTGCGCTTCATGGCCACCCGCTCCATCAAGGTGATTCCGAACGCCCGCCGCGTCGCCACGCTCTGGATGCTCTTCTGCTTGTCCGGCGCCGTCGCCGTCGGCTTCTTCGGCGCAGCCTTCTTTGCCGAACACCGCGATGTCGCAGCCCTTGTCGAGCAGAACCACGAGCGCGTCTTCATCGTGCTCTCCGGCCTTCTCTTCAACCCCTGGATCGCCGGCATCCTGATGTCCGCCATTCTCGCGGCCGTCATGTCCACGCTCTCCTGCCAGCTGCTCGTCTGCTCGTCGACCCTGACCGAAGACTTCTACCGCACCTTCATCCGCCGCAACGCCACCCAGCGCGAGCTCGTCTGGTTCGGCCGCGCCATGGTGCTCCTCGTCTCCGTCGTCGCCGTCTGGCTTGCACGCGACCCCAACAGCCTCGTGCTCTCGCTCGTCTCCTACGCCTGGGCCGGTTTCGGCGCCGCCTTCGGCCCCGTCATCATCATGTCGCTCTGGTGGCGCCGCATGACCCGAAACGGCGCGCTCGCCGGCATGGTCACGGGCGCCGTCACGGTCCTCGTCTGGAACCACTTCGCATGGCTCGGCCTCTACGAAATCCTCCCGGGCTTCGCATTCAGCCTCATCGCCATCACCATCGTGAGCCTCCTCGACAAGGCCCCCTCGAAGAACGTCGCCAAGACCTTCGACGACGTCCAGGCCATCGTCCGCAACGCCAAGGCTTGATTTTCAAGCGTTCCGTCCAAAAAGAGGAGCCCGCCGGGCTCCTCTTTTCGCATGCACGCACGCATTCCTCCTCACTGTCCGCCACGGACAAATCGGCTAAAATCTCAGGCAACGCTTATCAAGGACCGGCAAGCCTGCCGGTCCTTCTTCTGTTTTTGCGGCGAGTCCCGACGCCCGCCGCCAACATTCATACATGGCACGTTCTTTGAATCTTGCGGCCGCACGCCGCGAACTCACCTTCATCCTCAACCGCCTGACGGCCTACACCACGCTCGCCGACCGTGAAATCCTCGAGCTTCGCCTTCGCAAGCTCCTCGACAACACGTTGCCCGACGACTTCTACAGCATGGCCGACGACGTGTTCGAAAAGATCCGCGTCCAGCATCCCGCCGTCGCCGACGAGGCCCGCGGGGTCTTCTACGGCATGCTCTCCGAGGTGAAGTACGAATACCGCACGGAAACGGAGTCCACCACGATGATGATGGTCGGCCTCCTCATGAGCACGGTCTTCAAGTCCCAGCCTCCCGTCTCCGTCATCTCACGAGAAACCGCCGATGAAATCGCCGCGGTTCTCAAGAAGCACTACATCAACCCGAAGGCCCGCATCACGGTCTTCCACGAGATGCTCCGCAGCAACCAGGGTCCCGCCAACAACACCGAGATCGGCGGACAGCTCACCCGTGAAATGGCCCGCTGCAGCGACGTTCTCTATACGGGCCGCCACCTCGACGTCCCCGAATGCGCCGACGACCCCATCGTTGCCCTCGAGGACGAGCACGGCTACGGCCTCTACATGCGCCACCTCGTCATCACCGTGACAGTGCCCGCAGGCGAACTCGCCGTCGTGCATCCCTACCGCTGGTGGGACGCTTCGCTCAATCCCGAACTCTGCGGCCCGGGCCTCTTCGACCCCAACCAGATTCTTCAGAATCCCTTTGCGCTCGAAATCGCCGAAGCCCTCGCGCCCAACGTCTCGGCCTACCACACGATCGTGACCGAACCCTTCCCGATCATCCGCGGCCTCGACTTCCTCGAGCAGGTGCTCTCGCCCTTCCGAATCTCGCCGCTCGTCATGAACGCCGTTCACACCGCGAACTGCGCGCCCGGCGACCTCTGCGCCTCCATCGCCTGCTTCTGCTCCCGACCCGACGCAGCCAAGATCTACGCCAATGAAATCCGCATCGCGATTTCCATGCGCACCGACCGCGCCGCACCCTTCTCCGGCGACTGCATCTCCATGCAGGACAACGGCGTCGACATGCAGTCCGTCGCCGTCAATCTCGAGCGATTCCTCACCATGCTCGGCGTTCAGGACGTCGTCTTCCACGAGGATCCGCGCTACTACGAGACCGAGGACGAAGGCGGTCGCATCTACGTGAACGCTGACGGCATCTCCACGCCGCTCGGCACGCACGGCGTCCCGACCATGCCGGCCCACTTCCTCAACTAAGCCGCGCACATCTTGATCGCAAACAGGTCCGGAGCTCACGCTCACGGGCCTTTTCCATATGCGCGAAAGGGCGCCCCGCCTTTCGGCGGAGCGCCCTTTTCTGACCTTTCAGGTATCCTGCTCCGAAAGCCTGGTTACTTGTCAGCCTTCACGACGTTGAACGTGAACTTGCCGTCCTTGGCGCCGACGTGAATCGTGTCGCCCGGACCGGCCGTGCCCTGAAGCATGACCGCGGCAAGCTGGTTCTCGATGTGATCCTGAATGGCGCGCTTGAGCGGACGAGCACCGTAGTGAGGATCGAAGCCCACTTCGGCGATTTCCTTCATCGCGTCATCGTCCACTTCGAGCGTGATATCCTGAGCAGCCACGCGGGCCTTCAGGCTCTTCAGCTGGATCTCGGCAATGCGGCGGATGGCCTCGCTGCCGAGCGCGTTGAAGATCACGATCTCGTCAATGCGGTTGATGAACTCCGGACGGAAGTGATCGCGCACTTCGGCCATCACGGCGTTCTTCACGCTTTCCTTCGACTCGCCGATCATTTCCTGAATCTCGGTCGAGCCGAGGTTCGAGGTCATGACGATCACGGTGTTCTTGAAGTCCACCGTGCGGCCCTGGCCGTCGGTCATGCGGCCGTCGTCAAGCACCTGCAGCAGAACGTTGAACACGTCCGGATGAGCCTTCTCGACTTCGTCAAGAAGAATCACGCTGTAGGGGTGACGGCGAACGGCTTCAGTCAGATAGCCGCCTTCTTCATAGCCGACATATCCCGGAGGCGCACCGATCAGACGGGCAACGCTGTGCTTTTCCATGAATTCGCTCATGTCGATGCGCACAAGCGCGTCCTCGGTGTCAAAGAGGAACTGGGCCAGCGCCTTCGTAAGCTCGGTCTTGCCGACGCCCGTCGGGCCGAGGAAGAGGAAGCTGCCGTACGGACGGTTCGGATCCGACAAGCCGGCGCGGCTTCTCAGAATCGTCTCCGCAACGCGCTTGACGGCCTCGTCCTGACCGACGACGCGCTCTTCGAGCGCATCCTTCATGTGAAGAAGCTTCTGGCGTTCGCCTTCCATCATCTTCGAGACCGGAATGCCGGTAGCGCGGCTCACGACTTCGGCGATTTCCTCTGCGCCGACGGTCGTCCTCAGGAGCTTGGGCTTCGAAGCCTCGCTAGCCTCAGCCTTTTCAGCCTTCTTCAGGCGTTCCTCAAGCTTCGGCATGACGGCATACTGCAGTTCGGCCAGCTTTTCGTACTGAGCCGTGCGGCGGTATTCCTCCATCTGGTGGCGGGTGCGGTCGATTTCATCACGAACGCTCTTCTCGCCAAGCGCCTCGCTCTTTTCCTTCTTCCAGACCTCTTCAAGATCGGCATACTCGCGGGAGAGCTTTTCGATCTCGTCCTCAATCGCCTGCAGGCGCTTCTTCGAAGCGTCGTCGGTCTCCTTCTTCATGGCCTCGCGCTCGATCTTCAACTGGATCAGGCGGCGGTCAAGCTTGTCAAGAGCCTCAGGCTTGGAGTCGATCTCCATCTTCACGCGGGCAGCGGCCTCGTCGATCAGGTCAATGGCTTTGTCGGGGAGGAAGCGGTCGGTAATGTAGCGGTGCGAGAGCTCTGCCGCAGCCACAATGGCCGGGTCGGTGATCTCGACGCCGTGGTGAGCTTCATAGCGTTCCTGAAGACCGCGAAGAATGGCGATCGTGTCCTCAACGCTCGGCTCGTCAACCATCACCTTCTGGAAGCGGCGTTCGAGAGCGGCGTCTTTTTCCACGTACTTGCGGTACTCGTCAAGGGTCGTTGCACCGATCACATGCAGTTCGCCGCGCGAAAGAGCGGGCTTGAGCATGTTGCCGGCGTCCATCGAGCCTTCGGTCTTGCCGGCGCCCACCACCGTATGAAGTTCGTCGATGAAGAGAATGATCTTGCCGGATTCGGCAGTCACTTCCTTCAGAAGCTTCTTCAAGCGTTCCTCGAACTCGCCGCGATACTTGGCGCCTGCAATCAGGCCGGCCATGTCGAGCGAGAGAATGCGCTTGCCGCGAAGGCTGTCGGGCACTTCGTTGTTCACAATGCGCTGTGCCAGACCTTCGACAACGGCGGTCTTGCCCACGCCCGGCTCGCCGATGAGCACGGGGTTGTTCTTGCTGCGGCGCTGCAGAATCTGCATCGTGCGGCGGATTTCGTCGTCACGGCCGATGACCGGGTCGAGCTTGCCCTGACGAGCACGCTCGGTCAGGTCAACCGTGTACTTCTTGAGCGCTTCGCGTTGGCTTTCGGCGTCGGGGTTGTCGGCCTTGTCGCCGCCGCGGACGGTTTCAACCGCCGCTTCAATGGCGGCGCGCGTCAGCCCCGCACTCTTCGCAAGACGTCCGGCCTCGCTCCTGTCCTCCGCGAGGGCAAGAAGCAGCATTTCCGTCGAGATGAACTCATCTCCGCGCTTCATCGCCTCCTTCTCCGTGAGGTTCAGGAGGTTCATCAGGTCGCGCGAAATCTGAACGTCGCCGCCCGTGCCGGAAACCTTCGGCAGGCGGTCGATCGCCGCGTTCACTTCGCGAGTCAGGCTCTGTACGTTGACGCCCGCACGCTCCAGAAGGCTCCTGCTCGAGCCCTCGCCGTCTGCAAGGACAGCCGCCAGCATGTGCACCGGCTCAATGACCTGATTGTCATGAGCAAGCGCAAGCGACTGGGCTTCGCCCAGCGCTTCCTGGAATTTAGTTGTTAACTTGTCTTGACGCATGTTCTGATTCCTTCGAAAACCCCTGCATAGGATCACTTCGGCATCGCCTGCGATCACAGGGTTCTCATTGATGTCCCTTCATATATGGGGATCGGAAGGGACATTTCAAGACTTGCAAACCATGAAGTTGCTACAAAGTTTGTCCAAAGGCAAGCTTTCATCAAGCACTAAAAAGCCCCGCGCGGCACATGGCCGGCGAGGCGTTCAAGCAATCGTTCCAGACTTCGTCAAAGGGCTCGGACGGCCGTCCAGCCGGCCCAGGTGCCCGTGAGGCTCAGGCACAAATGCGAGGCCATATGAATGCCGGCACGGACGAATGCGCCGGAAGACATGAGCGAAAAGGCCTCGGCGGAGAACGTCGAGAAGGTCGTCAATCCACCCAGAAAACCGGTAATGATGAAGAGCCTGACCGCAGGCGGCAGTTCGGGATTGGCGCTCGTCCACGCAAGCGCCGCGCCGATCAGAAGGCCGCCCGCAGCGTTGGCCGCAAGCGTTCCCCACGGCATCCATCCGGCAAGCGGATTGAGCCAGTACGACAGAGCCCAGCGGCAGACGGCGCCCAGTCCGGCGCCGGCGCCCACGGCCAGAATCACAAGCCAAAGCGGCCCGTCCTTCGTCATCATCAGACTTCACCCCAGCGGCGCTTGGCCTCTTCGTCGCTCTCTCGAGCATCGACCCAGCGCTCGCCTTCGGGCGTTCTTTCCTTCTTCCAGAAAGGCGCCTCGGTCTTGAGCCAGTCCATGATGAATTCGCAGGCCTCGAACGCTTCGCGGCGATGAGCGCTCGTCACGACGACCAGCACGATGTGCTCGCCCACGGCCATCTTACCCACGCGATGAACGACCGTCACGCCGCACACGTCCCAGCGCGCCCTGGCGCGCTCAACAATGCCCGCAAGCGCCTTCTCGGTCATGGCCGGATAGTGCTCGAGCGTCAGATGCGTCACGTCGCTGCCGTCGTTGCGGTTTCTCACAACGCCCACGAAGCTCGCCACGCCGCCCGCATCGGGCGAAGCCTGAATGAGCCTTTCAATTTCTTCGCCGGGATTGAAGTCGGCTTCGCTCACGCGAATGGTCGTCAGAGACATGCTCAGCCTCCGGTTACCGGCGGGAAGAAGGCGACTTCGTCGCCCGCCTTCACGGCATCCTCGGGCTCGGCCATTTCCTGATTGACGGCCGCACGAACACGGCGGGCATTGCCCAGAGCCGTCGCATACGGCTCGCCGCGGCCGCGAAGCCACTCGCGAAGCGCGGCAACGGTCGTCACGCTCTCGGGCACCTCAAGCTCCTCCTGCGAACGGCCAAGGGCATCGCGCAGCAGCGCAAAGTAAAGAATGCGAATCTTCATTTTTTTCTCTCTCTTCGATTTTGCCTGTTGTCCTTATGCTCGGACTATTGCTTGCCATCAAGCAAAGAACTGGCAGAACGGGTAGTAGTTGACCATGTCGCCCTTGTGAACAATGCCGCCCACGGGAATGTCAACCAGACCGTCGGCCCATGCACAGGACGAAAGCACCTGCGAATTCTGCGTGTGGTACAAGTCCAGACCGCCCGCCTCATTGCGCCTGACGCGCACGAATTCCTGACGATCTCCGGCCTTGAGCCAGTCAAAGTCGGCCCTCACGGCCATCGGCTTCACGTCGATGTCGGTAAGCCCCATCGTTCTGAGCAGATAGGGACGGGCCATCATCAGGAACACCACAAAGCCCGCAACCGGATTGCCCGGACACCCGATGAAGGGCACGCCGCGCACCTCGCCGAAGGCCAGAGGCTTGCCGGGCTTCAGGCGCACGCGCCAGACGTTGAGCGAGCCGATGGCTTCGACCGCCGGCTTGATGTGGTCCTCTTCGCCCACGCTCATGCCGCCCGTCGTCAAAATCACGTCTGCGGAGGCCGCGGCGCTTTCGAAAGCATCGATCGTCGCCTGGAGCGTATCGGGCACGTTGCCCAAATCCAGGGCCTCGCATCCGAGCTCCTGAAGAAGGCTTCGGATCATGAAGCGGTTCGAGTTGTAGATGCCGCCCGGCGGCAGAGGCTCGCCCGGCTGAACAAGTTCGTCGCCCGAGAAGAAGATGCCGACGCGAAGACGGCGGTAAACCTTGACGTATGCCCGGCCGATCGAAGCGACCATGCCGATGGCAGCCGGCGTCAGACGAGCGCCCTGCTTGAGCACGACGCCGCCCTGCGGAACGTCCGAACCGCGGCGGCGCACCCAGGCGCCTTCGCGCACCGGCGCCTTGAACACAATGCCGTCGGGCGATGCCTCAACGTTTTCCTGAGGCACGACCGTGTCGGCGCCTTCGGGCATCGGCGCGCCCGTAAAGATGCGGGCAACGCTGCCTTCGGCAAGCCTGCAGCCGACCTGGCCGGCGGGAATGCGCTCGGATACCGGCAGCACGACCGGATGAGCCTCGCTTGCCTCGGCAATATCAGCCGCCCTGACCGCATAGCCGTCCATCTGGGAATTATCCCAGCCGGGAACGGCGATCGGGCTCACGATGTCTTCGGCAAGCACGCGGTGGGTGGAATAGAGCAACGGAACGGTTTCCATTCCTTCAACAGGCGCGGCCTTCTCAAGGAGGCGGCGCAAAGCTTCGGCATAGGTGATCATAGGCTTACTACAAAATCTGCAACAGCGGCAGGGTCATTGATGTCAAGACGCGGCACACGCTCGTCCGGCTCTTCAAAATCAGACGCAACGGCAACGACGTCGTCATGCATGAGCGAGAGTCTCGGATTCGCCTCGCACACCCTGCGGCGAACTTCAATTTTAGGGAATGCGCCCTCGTTTTTAAACCCCTCCACAAGTATGACGTCGACGTTCGTGAACTTGGAAAGCAACTCGTCAACAGAGGGCTGCTCGGGCGTTTCGACGAGCATCGCCCATCGCCTGTCGCTTCGCACAATCACCTGCGAAGCACCCGACTCACGATAGCGCCAGCTATCCTTGCCGGGCTTGTCCATGTCGAACCCGTGATGCGCATCCTTAAGCGCCGCGACCCGGAAGCCGCGGCAGGTCAGTTCCGCCGCAACCCGGGTCGCAAGGGTTGTCTTGCCGCTTTCGGAAAAGCCGACGAAGCCAACGGTCTTAGGAGGCATTGCCGCCCTCCGTAAGCCTGTCGATCTCCTTGCGAACGGCCGCTTCGCACGCCGGCATTTCAATCTTCTTCTGAACGCGATTGAAAACGTCGACCAGATCCTCCGGAGGCTCGATGAGCGAACCCGTCGCCTGCATGACCATCCTCGGAAACTTCACGGCCTGCACCGTTTCGACGCAAAGCGTCTTGACGCCGACGGGATGCAGATAAATGCCGGAGAAGAGCGCATCGGCCGTATGCGGATCAACGAACGTGTCGTACTCGAGATGCATCTGCTCGATGATTTCAAGCCGGTTCGGATGATTCGACGAACCCGACACGACGCCGGACATGCGAACCTTTCTGAACTCCTCAGGCGTCAGCGTGAACTCGCCCTTTTCCTTCAGGCTTTGCGCAAGCTCCCTCACGCGCGCGCCGTTGCGGCCGAGCACGTCGAAAAGAAAGCGCTCGAAGCTCGCGGCACGCGAGATGTCCGTAGAAGGCGACGACGTTGCAATCGTCTCGCTCGAGGGCTTCGGTGCATACCGCCCCGTGCGAAGGAACTCGTCCATCGCATCGTTTTCATTCGTGCAGACAATCAGGCGCAGAATCGGAAGCCCCATCTGCTTGGCAACCCAGCACGCATAGGCGTTGCCGAAATTGCCGCCCGGCACCGCAAACACAATCTCTTCGCCCACGCGATCGACCGCACGCAGATAGCCGTAGAAGTAATAGACGATCTGCGGCACGATGCGGGACCACAAAACCGAGTTGATCGCCCCCAGGCCGCGGGGCTTCGAATAGCCGGTGTCCTCAAGAATGTTGCGGACGATGTCCTGGCATTCGTCGAACGTGCCGTCAACCTCAATATTGATGACGTTCGCGTCGAGATTGGAATAAAGCTGCGCCGCCTGGAATCGGCTCATTCGGTCCTTGGGCGACAGCATGATGACCTTGACGTTCTTGTGGCCGCCGAAGGCAGCTTCCGCAGCCGCACCCATGTCGCCCGTCGTAGCTCCGAGCAGCGTGCGGGGACGTCCCTGCGCAAACGACGTATCGAAGAGCTTCGAGATGAACTGCATCGCAATGTCGTCAAAGGCCAGCGTGGGACCGTTCGAGAGCTCAAGAAGACCGACCTGGTCGTGAAGCCACTTCACGGGCGTAATCTCTTCGGCCGTGAACATCCCGCGGGTGTGCTTGAAGTTCTGCTGCTGATACGCTTCGGAACAGATGCGCCAGAGAATATCCTTCGGCAGCTCTTCGGCAAAGAGCCGGATGACCTCGAATGCAAGCGAAGCATAGGAAAGGCCTCGCCACGTCATCAGCGTCTGCATGTCAACCTTCGGGAAGGCGGCGGGCACGTAGAGACCGCCGTCCTCAGCATAGCCCTCGAAGAGAATGTCGCTGAACGAAAAGCTCGATTCGAGGCCTCGGGTGGAAATGTACTGCATGAAACCTCCTTTGAAAGGGGGGAAATAGTCGCTGTCACTCATCAGGCGAATGACGATAAAGCCATACTACCCGAAAATCATTCTCCAAAATCCTCAAAACGCTGAATTTCGAGGACATTAGACGTTTGGCGTATATCGAATTAGTTCGTTTGGCGCAGAAGGCTGCGTGAATAAGTGATTCTTGAGTGTAAGTCGAGAAGGCCGTCTTCTTGAAGAGGTCTCCGACAAAGCGCCGAGCCTCTACAATAGACTCATCGACATTATTTATTAGTGAGAAACGCCATGCCGCTTCCGAAAAGACCCGCCAAACGCGGAGACTTGCTGACCGACTACGGTCCCGAAGCTGATCTGACCAAGCCCGTCGCCACAGCCGCGCACAATGCACCCGCCGCAGCCGAAGCCGCAGCGCCCGCAAAGCCCGCCCGGCGCACGACGAAAAAGGCCGTGAAGGCCTCACCCGAGGCCAAGATCCTGAAGACAGCTCCGGAAGCGCCGGTCGCCAAGACCGAAGCCGCGAAGCCTGCAGCCAAAAAGGCTAGGACCGGCAAATCCGCTTCCAAGTCTGCCGCCAAGCCGACGGAAGCCGTGCGCGACATGACCGTCGCCCAGGCTCCCGAAGCCCCCGCCAAGACTGAAGCAAAGTCCGACGAAGTCAAGCGCTCAAACCGCCGCGGCCGCGCAGCGACGCCCGCCAACAAGCGCAAGCTCTTCGTGCTCGACACCAACGTGCTGATCCACGATCCCTTGAGCATCTTCAGATTTGCCGAGCACGACGTCTTCCTGCCCATGACGGTTCTTGAAGAACTCGACAACCACAAGAAGGGCACGAGCGACGTCGCACGCAATGCGCGCTCCGTGAGCCGCAATCTCGATCAGCTCATGGAGCTTAACGGCGCAGACCTTTCCCAAGGCGTGTCGCTCTCCCTTCTCGGCAACAAGGAAGCCAAGGGCAAGCTCTTCTTTGAAACGCATACGATCGTCGCGCCGCTTCCCGACACGCTTCCGACCTTCAAGGGCGACAACCGCATTCTGTCCGTCGTCAAGGGCGTTGAGGAGCTCCATCCGGAACTTGCCGTCGTCCTGGTGAGCAAAGACATCAACATGCGCATCAAGGCCTCGACGCTGGGCATTCCGGCCGAGGACTATCTCTCGGACAAGGTCCTTGACGACACCGACATGCTCTATACGGGCCGCATGTCTCTTCCCGCCGATTTCTGGACCGTCGTTGGCAAATCCCTCAAGTCCTGGCAGGACGAAGGAACGACCCACTATCGTTTCGAAACGAAGGAAGCTCACCGCTACATCGTCAACATGTGCCTGACGATCGACGGAGACCCCGACTTCATGGCCATCGTCACAAACGTCGAACCCGACGCCGTCACGATCCGCCTGCTGCGCGACTACCGCAACCGTCTCAAGGTCTGGGGCATCCATGCGCGCAATGCGGAACAAAACATGGCGCTCAACCTTCTCACCGATCCTGAAATCGACTTTGTGACGCTTCTTGGTCAAGCCGGCACCGGCAAGACCCTGATGACGCTCGCGGCTGCTTTGACTCAGACAATCGACGAACGCAGGTTCTCTGAAATCATCGTCACCCGCGCAACCGTCAGCGTCGGCGAAGACATCGGCTTCCTGCCCGGCACCGAAGAAGAAAAAATGGCGCCGTGGATGGGCGCGCTCGAAGACAACCTCGAAGTTCTCCACCGCTCTGAAAACAGCACCGGCGGCGACTGGGGACGTCAGGCAACGCTGGACCTCATCAAGGCCCGCATCCGCATCAAGTCGATGAGCTTCATGCGCGGACGCACCTTCCTGAAAAAATTCGTCATCATCGACGAAGCACAGAACCTGAGCCCCAAGCAGATGAAGACGCTCATCACCCGCGCCGGCCCTGGCACCAAAATCGTTTGCCTGGGCAACATCGCACAGATCGATACGCCTTATTTAACTGAAGGCAGCTCCGGCCTCACCTATGTTGTTGAACGCTTCCAGGGCTGGCCGCATGCAGCGACAATCACGCTCACGCGCGGCGAACGCTCCCGTCTTGCGGACTTTGCAACAGAAGTTCTGTAACCAAGCAACCAACCCAACTCACGGAAACGAAGAGGCGCAGCAGCGCCTCTTCTTTTTTTGCGACAAATACATAACGAATGCGGATCAACTCTCAGGCAAGCGAAAGCGATCAAGGCAATCGTTTCGACAAGAGATCAGGTCGATTACGACTGTCATTCGCGAGCGATTACAGCTAAGATATTGACCTCAAATACGAGGAAGAACCGATTCGATGACCGAAATCATTGACGAAGCCGCGCAGGCAGTGCGCAGGCCACCACAAAGCATCAACAGCGAACAGTCTATTCTGGGCGGCCTGATGATCGACAACAATGCTCTTGACAGCATTGTCGACATCATTCAGCCGGAAGACTTTTATCGCCGCGACCACAAGATCATCTACGAACATATCGCAGCAATGATCCAGCGCGGTCGCCCCGCCGACTCGCTGACCGTTGCAGAGTCGCTTCGCGACGCAGGTCTCGAAACAGATACAGGCGGCTTCGCGTATCTGGCCGAACTCGTCAACAACACGCCGTCAGCAGCGAACATTCGCCGCTACGCAGAAATCGTTCACGACAAGTCCGTGTTGCGCCAGCTGATCAGCGCAGGCGACCATCTGGTCACCTGTGCGCTTCAGCCAGAAGGACGAGAAACGGCTCAGATTCTTGACGAAGCAGAGCGCATCGTTCTCGCCATCAATGAGCGAAACGCCCGTGGCCAGAGAGGCTTTCAGCCGATGGCCACCCTGGTTCGCGAAGTCTCTGAAAAGATCATCGACCTCTATCAGAACCAGCAGGGATCAGAAGTCACAGGCGTCCCGACGGGATATCCCAACCTCGACAGAGAACTCGCCGGTCTCCAGCGCGGCGACCTGATCATCATTGCCGGTCGTCCGTCGATGGGCAAAACCTCTTTCGCCATCAACATTGCAGAAAACGTCGGCGTTCGTCAGGAACTTCCGGTTGCTGTTTTTTCTCTCGAAATGGGCGGCGACCAGCTAGCTCAGCGTCTGATCAGCTCGGTTGCAAACATTGATGCACAAAAGCTCAGGAAAGCACAGCTTGAAGACGATGAATGGAATGCCTTCTCGAAGGCCGTCCATCGCCTTGAGAACAAGCCGATTTATATCGATGACACGCCTGCTCTGATGATTTCAGAGCTTGCGAGCCGCGCTCGTCGTCTCGTAAATCAAACCGGACCGTTGGGCCTCATCGTCGTCGACTACATTCAGCTGATGACCGGTCGTGCAGGCATCGACAATCGCTCGACCGAACTGTCTGAAATTTCTCGTGGTCTGAAAGCACTAGCAAAGGAGCTTCATTGTCCGGTCATTGTGCTCTCACAGCTGAACCGCTCTCTTGAACAGCGAGCAGACAAGCGTCCTATCATGTCCGACTTGCGCGAATCCGGCGCAATCGAACAAGACGCCGACGTCATCATGTTCATTTATCGAGAAGTCGTCTACAACAAGGACACGCCTGACAAAAATCTTGCAGAAATCATCATCGCCAAGCAGCGTAATGGTCCTATCGGCACGCTGCGCATGGTGTTCCGAGGCGGTAATACGCGATTCGAGCCTTGGGCAGGCGATGTTGGGTACTGGGAAGGCGCTCAATAACGATTAGATCTTTAAGAATATGTTTGACTGGTTTTCACAAATCGATTTTTTTGCAGTCATCTGTTGGTTGAGCGCCATTTCGCTAATCATCGCCGGCCTAGCTGGAACAGTCATTCCTGCTATTCCAGGACTGCCGCTGATCGCGGCCGGCGGCGCATTGATCGGCTGGGCCGGACATTTTGAAATCATCGGCTGGGGAACGATCGCAACGCTTGCCGTTTTGGCGATCATCGGCGTCATAGTCGATACCGTTGCACAAACCGCCGGCGCCCAGAAGGCTGGAGCGAGCTCTTACGGCATCTGGGGCTCCGTCATCGGCACTTTCGCCGGTGTCTTCATGGGCGGCCTTGTCGGCATCTTCATCATGCCGCTTATAGGCGCATTCATCGGAGAATTCTGGGCAAAACGCGACTATCTACACGCCGGAAGAGTTGGTATAGCAACTTGGATTGGCATGATCGTTGGAACGGCAGTCAAAATCGCGATTGCATGTACGATGCTAGGACTGCTCGTCGTAATGTACTTTATTTAAGAAAAAAGGAGTTGAACGAAAGCTCAACTCCTTTTTTCTTTCTCAACATGTTTCGTCATTCTATGCCTGAGAGTTTTAGCAGAGCTGCATCTTAACCCAAACGCACATCAGTCCTGAAACTTGCATCTTAACTCAAGCGAGCATCAGTTCTGAAACGCAAAGGTGCCGATGACGGAGCCCCAGATGCCGTGTTGCATCTTAACTCAAACTGTCACGACGCTCACGCCTCAACATCTAATAAAAAAAGGCCCGCGAATGCGAGCCTTTTTTTGACGGGATCAGTCGAAGCTTAAGCGATTAGGCTTCAGCAACAACGTGAACCGTGACGTCAGCCGTAATGTCGGTAAGAAGACCGATCGTGATGACGTAGTCGCCGATAGCCTTGATGGCGCCGAGCGGCGTGCGGACCTGGGACTTCTTGATCTGGAGACCGTACTTGGCATCGATGGCTTCAGCGATGTCGGCGTTCGTGACGGAACCGAAGAGACGGCCGTCAACACCGCACTTGGAAGCGATTTCGATTTCGCCTTCGTTGATCGTGTCGGCGATCTTCTGGGCGGCGGCGATGCGTTCAGCCTGGGCGGCTTCGAGCTCGGCACGGCGGGTTTCGAATTCGGCGATGGCGGCCTTGGTGGCGCGCTTGGCACGGCCGGTCGGGATCAGGAAGTTGCGGCCGTAGCCATCCTTAACCTTGACGACGTCGCCGAGGTCACCAACGTGAGCAATCTTCTCGAGAAGAATAACCTGCATTTGATATCTCCTTAAATCTGATTACTGGTTGTCGGTGTAGGCGAGGAGAGCGAGGAAGCGGGCACGCTTGATAGCGGTGTCCAGCTGACGCTGATAGTGAGCCTTCGTGCCCGTGAGACGAGCCGGCATGATCTTGCCGTTTTCCTGGATGAAGTCCTTAAGCGTGTCGATGTCCTTGTAGTCGATCGTTTCAACGCCTTCGGCCGTGAAGCGGCAGAACTTCTTGCGCTTGAAGAGAGAGTTCTGCTGGTTAGCGCGACGGGGCTTGCCCTTACCCTTGAAAGCCATTTTGTAGCTCCTTAAATTAAATCGGTGATGTGCACGATCAGTTTGGAACTCTTCATCGATCGCGGTGCCAGAAAACCTTTGATTTTTACGTCAATTCCCATCTGAGCCTTGTTCAGGCTCTCTGCCAGAGCGCCGAAAGCGATGGCGGGGAAGTCGTATTCGAGTTTTCTGATCTTGTTCGCTTCGGTCAGTTCGGATCGGTGGTGAAAGACACCTTCGAAAACCGGAATGCCCGCCGGCGTGTATCGGACTTCTTCTTTCGAAGTCAGCGTGCCGGAAATTTCAATGAGGTTCACTCAGTTCCTGATCGCACAGAAAAATCTGTTCAGTCGAGACTGAATTATTCGGCGGAAGCTTCAGCGGCAGCGGCTTCAGCAGCGGCAACCTTCTTGGCTTCTTCCTTTTCAACAGCCTTCATCATGACGGAAGGAGCCGTTTCGGCATGCTTCGTCTTGACGGTGAGGTGACGCAGGATGGCATCGTTGAAACGGAAGCCGTTTTCGATTTCTTCGATGGTCTCGTGGCCGCATTCGATGTTCATGAGAACATAGTGAGCCTTGACGAGCTTTTCGATCGGGTAGGCGAGCTGACGACGGCCCCAGTCTTCGACGCGTTCGATCTTGCCGTTCTGTTCGGCGACAAGGGTCTTGAGGCGTTCGATCATGGCGGGAACCTGTTCGCTCTGATCAGGATGCACGAGAATGCAAAGTTCGTAGTGACGCATTGTTGTTGTCTCCTTGCGGATAAAAGCTGCCCGGGCGTCTACTCCGGTGCAGCAAGGACAGAAAGCATGCGATTGTAATCACTTTCGACGGGCTTTGCCACTCGAAAGCGAAAAAAATCGCATGCTCGATGAAAAGATTACTTGAGCTTGCCGCCCGTGCGCTGGCGCACGGACTCATAGAGGCAGATGCCGGACGCGACGGAAACGTTCAAGCTCTCGACTGCGCCGGCCATCGGGATGGCGGCGAGGTCGTCGCAGCGGCGGCGCGTCAGCTGGCGAAGACCGTCGCCTTCGGCGCCAAGCACCCAGGCGAAAGCCTTCTTCTGGTCGAATTCGTAGATCGACTTCGTCGCTTCGCCGGCCGTGCCGACAACGGTCACGCCCGCATCGCGAAGCTCGACGATCGAGGCGGCGAGGTTCGTCACCGTGACGACGGGCACCGTTTCGGCAGCACCGGCGGCAGCCTTGAGAGCGGCGGGAGACATGTGAGCGGAACGATCGCGCGGCACGAGCACGCACTGCACGCCGGCGGCGTCGGCAACGCGGAGGCAGGCGCCGAAGTTGCGCGGGTCGGTCACGCCGTCAAGGATCAGAATGAGCGTGTCGTCCGTGATCAGATCGAGCAGTTCGTCGAACTCAAGCTGAGCCTGCTTTTCCTCAGCCATGGCAACAATGCCCTGATGAGGAACGTCGGGAGCCATGCCGTCCAGACGGCGGTTGTCGGCGGTCATCACGCGCACGCCGGCGGCGATCAGCTTCTCGCGCATTTCGCGCATGCGCTTGTCGCGGCGTTCGGGATCAAGGTAGACGGCGGAAATCGACTTCGGGTCCATGCGGAGACGGGCGCCAACGGCATGGAAGCCGGCCAAAACAATATTCTTCACTTACAGCAACTACTATTAAAAGCGCGCTGTCGACAACTCAACAGCGCGCATAGGTTTTGAAATTTGCGCTCATTGTAGCGCACGATGTTTCGAGCGTCAGCTCGAAAGAGGCTTATTCGAACCAGTCCTCGTCATCATCGTCATCGTCCGAGAGAAAGTCCATGCTGTCCCAGCTCGGACGCCAGCCCTGGCGCGAGCC